>NZ_JAMPKE010000023.1:0-86162 GCF_039961955.1 Trichocoleus sp. DQ-A1 | reverse complement strand
GTGAAATACCAGTGGCTTTCTGATTCCTTGATTGAGGAACTGAAACATCCTTCTATTCCCATGCAACTTGTGTAACTTGTACGCTATATCTAGCGCCTTTGCGTAAGTCCTGAAATGATACGGTTCTAGACAAGCGTTATTCAGACTCGATTGAACTGGTCAGGCGACAATACTGGTCAGGCGGCAATACAGTGGGAATGAGCATCGCGTGATTCGGGGCATTGGCTTGACGCCGCTGTCTGTACGTCAATGGTGAAACTGGACTGAAATGTCCCTTGCGTAAGCCCTGTCCTTTACAAACTCAAGGGGAGGCGAACCGTGAAACTAGATCCCATCCCTTCCTGACTTTCTACAGTAATATCACCCCCCATCATCTGGCAGAAGTGACGGCTAATCGCCAACCCCAGTCCAGTACCGCCATACTTTTTCGTAGTCGAGGCATCTCCTTGCATAAAGGCTTGAAACAGTTGCTGTTGTTGTTCATCCGAGATCCCAATCCCAGTATCGGCGACCCGAAAAAGGATGAAGGACGTTTTCAAGGATGAAGGATGTAGGGTGGAAGAATCAGAGTTTCGGGTTTTTAGACTTGCTGCTGGTAGTTGACTCTGAGCGATCGCGCTTTCATCTTTCTGCACCGTCAGCGTCACTTTACCTTGCTCGGTAAACTTGGCGGCATTGGAGAGCAAATTAAACAATATCTGCCGCACCTTAATCTGGTCAGCGTACATGGTGCCCAGATTCTCGTCACAATGAACGTCTAAGACATTTCCATTCTTCTCTACTAACGGTTTTACTGTTATGACAACGCTAATAATTAACATTTTGATATCAAACGTTTCCGGGTAGAGGGTCATTTTCCCGGCTTCAATCTTCGACAAGTCGAGGATGTCATTAATCAGTGCCAGAAGATGTTTGCCAGCAGAGTTAATTGATTGAAGATCGCTAATAAAATCTTCATCGCTTAAGCCGAGATCCTGAGCATCTTCTTCGAGAAGTTTGCTCAAGTTAATGACAGCATTCAAGGGTGTACGCAGCTCGTGGCTCATATTCGCCAGAAACTGACTTTTCGAGGTACTAGAAGCTTCAGCTAATTCTTTCGCTTGTTGCAATTCTTTGGTTCGCTCGGATACCCGTTCGATGAGATGATTCAGAGAAGTGGCTAATGACCCAATTTCATCGCCAGTGGTAACAGGGGCACGCAGATCAAAATTAGATTCCCGTGCTACCTGCTGAGCCACTTGAGTAACCGTGACGACTGGCTGTGCGATCGCGCGACTGGTACGCAGCGCCATCGTCCCTGCGATCGCAACCGAAACAAGCATACTCAAGATAATAATGATTTTCTCCAGTCCTTGAGCATTCTCCATCACTTCTCTCCCTTGCTGCTCCTGCTTTTGAGCCATGTCAAGGAGGTTGCTCAATTGTGCATTGAAGCGCTCTAAAGTCATCGCTGACTCCCCACGGATCGTGATGAGTAGTTGCCGTCGTGCTGACTCAACCGCCTTTGGCTGCAATTGCAATTGGTCAATTGGTTGCAAGCTAGACTCAGTTTGCTGAACGTAGGAGTCCAAAGTAGTCGTGTAAGTCTGCAATAATTCCTGTATTGTGTCGGGGGTTGCTGCTAACCAGGCAGGGTTACTCTGGATGAAGCGTTCAATTTCCAGCCTCAACTTCTTAGCTCTGCTAACACAGTCGAAAAATTGCGCTTTTTCCAATTGCAGCTGTTGTGAATCCTCTAGTACAGCAGCTAAATGCGAACCATGTAATTGCACCTCGATGACCGCATCCTTAAAATTTCCGAGCAGTTGTGCTTGTACGTGGGCATCATTGAGTTGTTTGACGCCTTGCCCTTGGTAATAGTCTGCGATTACTAACCCAGCTAGCGAACCGAAAAAGCCAATCGCAATTGCTAGGAAATAGCCGTAGCCAATCTTTTGGTGGATGCGCCAAGAACCGGCTTTCGGTTGCCAAGGTAAGAGAGATTTTAGCGAGTGGCGGTCGGTCGAGAGCGGCTGAGTCGCTAAAACTTTTTGGCTCTGTGTGTTGTCGTCAGCAGCGGTTGGCTCTTGAGGTTGCATCAGCAGAAATTCCTTGCCTTGCTGCTAAAAATGACCAAATCAGCCCTATTAGATCGAGTCGAGTCTCGCTCGACACTTAGCTCCACTTCTTTTATAACAGCACCACCGCTGAGCCAATGTGATTTGTATGGTGTTTTAAACAAGATCGAGGAAAGGGTTAAGTTTCCAAAAATGTAACCTAAAGCACTACTCGAAAGCTACAGTGCCAGATTAGGAACACGAGATTATTTGTTGTTCTAATTTGTGTTCCAAAATATGAATCGCTTTCTCCCGTGTAGTGCTAAGCCGAATTTCTGGAATCGTGTAAAAATTGTTTCTCTAGCGCTGGGTATCCTCAGCCTGAGTGCCTGCCAATCTGCCCCGACGCTAGAGAAACTACCCAGAAGCCTGACTGTCTCCGGAAAAGGAGATGTCAGCATTCCGACAACGATCGCGCAAGCGCGTTTGGGTGTGGAAGTTCAGGGGAAAACTTCTCAGGAAGTTCAGCAGCAAGTCGCCCAACGCTCTTCTGCGGTAGTGAAACTGCTGAAATCCCGTCAGGTGGAAGAACTAAAAACGACTGGAATTACTCTCGCTCCTAACTATAGTTTCAAAGACGGTAAGCAAACCCTGAATGGATATATCGGCACCAACATTGTAAGTTTTCGGACTGGTCATGAAAAAGCCGGGACGCTGTTAGATGATGCCATCAAAGCCGGTGCAACACGAATTGATGGCGTTAATCTTGTTGCTGCGGATGAAGCGATCGCGCAGGCTCAACAAGAAGCGGTTAAGGAAGCCTCCGAAGACGCCCAGAAGCAAGCAGCAGCGGCTTTGGGGGCACTCGCTCTCAATCAGCGAGAAATTGTCAGCATTCAAATCAATGGAGTCAATCCACCACAGCCAGTCATCGCCTCCGAGCAGGCTTTATTATCCCCTCGAAATCAGGCTGCTAACACGCCGGTTGTGGGTGGCGAACAGAAGATTATTTCATCCGTTACCTTGCAAATTCGCTATTAAAGAGCGGCTTAACGTTTCAGGATGCGTCCAATCCAAATTACACCTAAAATCCCTAACCCAAACCAGATAGCTACGATAATAAAGGCAGCAATCCAATTCGTAGGTTTATCTTGAGCGATCGCAGTTGTTGCTCTTTCCCGAAAATCCGCCATCACGGCTGGGGGAATCATCTTCAGTACCAGCCAAATTCCCAGCGGCACAAGAATCAGATCGTCTAGATAACCAATGACTGGGATAAAATCTGGAATGAGATCGATCGGACTAAAGGCATAGGCGACGATCAACCCAGCCAATATCCTTGCATACCAAGGAACTCTGGGATCTTTACAAGCCAAGTAAATTGCGTAGGTTTCTTTTTTCAACCGATGGAGTTGTTGTTTCCATCCCTGCATTTGCGTTGACCTGAATGAACGTTAAACGCTAATGAAGCTGTAGCGATCGCTTACTGCAATACTTGAATAAGTTGCCACTCTCGGACTTTCCCGATCGCTCGGTAAGGCGAGGATAAATTGGCGAGTTGTTCTGACCTAATCCAAGCGTAGCTAGACGGTTGCAGCTCTGAAACTTGTTTAACCTGTTTCGCCAAATCGGGAGTGTAAAAGCATAGTAGCACTCCAGTTTTTCCCGTTCCTCTGATCCAATTCACTGGATGAGTTTGTAACACAGCAGCAATTTCCGGCTGCTGCATTAATGCCTTGATCTCAGGGTTGTAATCTCCGATTAAACCGGTGCTTCCCGCTACGGCTAAAGCAAACCAAGGTCCTACCAACCAAGCTGCTAACCAATAACGAGCCGTTAAAAACTTCTTGCCAAAGTAATAACGACCCATCCATACCACTGGTAACATTAGCCATCCCAACCCCAAACCGAGAGCGATCGCTCCATACTTTTGTATTTGTGCATCCCCTTTCACGCCAGGAATCGGAAAACTACCGTACAACGCCACACCTGCTAACACTAATAAACAAGCTAAGCCCCCAAAAGCATAACTAAGATTTTGCGGAAGCCATTTTCGCGGCGATGTATCCTCATAAATTCTGGCAAGCCAATCCAAAGCAAGTCCTGCCAACAAAGCCACAAAAGGATAAAGAGCCAAAGCATAATGGGGCAAACGAGTCGAGAAAAAACTCAGTTCTACAAACAGAATCAGCGGAAAAACCCCTAATATTAGCTTCTGTCGAGGAAGTAGATTTCGTAAACAAATGCCTATACCTAACAAACTGAAAAAAGGCCAGGGAAACGCTTTGACTGGAATATTCCAGAAATAGTAAGGCCAAGTATTTCCATCACTTTCATCTGAGCTAAGCCTGAAAATAAACTGGAACAATTCCTGAAAAGTATCTTTGTCATAGTACAGCCAGCCATTCAAAAGCCAGACGATTGTTGGACTGAAGCCAACTACAAAGCCTAAATAGAGCATGGGATTTGTGAGATGTCGGTGACGACGATGCTCCCAAATTAGGTAAGGTAACAGCGCGATCGCTGGCAAAAAAATCATATAGCTTCTGATTAAGAAGCCCAGGCCTAAACTTATACCAGCGACAAAGCTCCAAAAACCTTGATATTTTGGATGTCGTTCAGCTTTTAATAAAGACCAAATACCCAAAAGTGCCATGCAAACCATCGGCACATCTGGAACGGCTAATCGACTATATTGAAACCAAAAAAACTCAACACTTAGAATTGCCGCTGCTAACCATGCGGCTCGTTTACTTAACAAAATTGTCCCAATTTCATAGACCAATATCACGCTAATGATGCCAGCAATGATGCTCGGTATTCGCGCAGTTGCCTCACTAATGCCGAACAGCGAGAATGAACTGGCAATCAACCAATAGGCACCGGGAGTTTTACCATAATTAGCGATAGAGGGCTTTAACCAGTTGCTAGACTCCACTATTAATTTAGCTCGCCAAGAGTAAAGTCCCTCATCATGCGCCATTAGGCTTTGCTGTTCGTGACTGAATAGCAATAAAGGGACTGACCAAAGTAACAAGGTCAAATAGGGTAATAATGCCTGTAGGCGAGAGATTTTAAGCATTTGACTTCTCATTAAGCAGTCATTTTATTTAGTTGAAAATTAGCCTAGAAGATTTTAAGTTTTTTTATCTAAACTTTTTTGTTGACCCTCACAAAAAAGCCGAGAGGACACTGCTTTTTTCAAAGCAAGCATCTCTTCGGCTTTAAGCTTCGAGGTATTCAGGTACTTGAAGTACAAGGGTTAAGCAGTCGCTTCACACTCGGTCATTGCTTCCCGCAGGAGTGCTGCTTTGTCAGTTTGTTCCCAAGGCAAATCTAAATCCGTCCGTCCAAAGTGACCATAAGCAGCGACATCTTGGTAGAAACGACCGCCGCGATCGCTGGGTAGGTGACGTAATTTGAATTCTTGGAGAATCCCCGCTGGGCGCAATTCAAAGTTCTGTTTCACCAGTTCCAGTAAGCGCTCATCGTCTACTTTGCCGGTACCGAAGGTTTCTACCAAAATACTGACGGGTCGAGCAACGCCAATTGCATAGCTCAACTGGACTTCGCATTTTTCTGCCAAGCCAGCCGCCACAATGTTTTTAGCCACATAGCGACAAGCGTAAGCCGCACTGCGGTCTACTTTTGTCGGGTCTTTTCCGGAGAAGGCACCGCCACCATGACGGGAGTAGCCGCCATAGGTATCAACAATAATTTTCCGTCCGGTCAGACCAGAGTCGCCTTGAGGTCCCCCGATGACGAATTTGCCAGTGGGGTTGACTAGAAAGCGGGTTTCTTCGTCCGGCTGAATCGCCATATCCGCAAAAACGGGTTGTACAACCGCCGCCCACAAATCTTCTTTAATCTTGGCTTGGACTGCGGATTGCTCGCTAATTTCACCAATGTTGGCGGTGTGCTGGGTGGAAATCAGGATGGTGTCAATCCCAACGGGTTTCCCACCTTCATAGGCAACCGTTACTTGAGTTTTGCCGTCTGGACGCAGGTAAGGCAATTGTCCAGTTTTCCGAACTGCTGCAAGGCGGCGAGAAATTCGGTGTGACAAACTGATCGGCAAGGGCATCAGTTCTGGTGTCTCGTTGCAGGCGAAGCCAAACATGATGCCTTGATCGCCAGCGCCAATGGCGTCTAATTGGTCGTCGCTGGCTTCTACGCGGGTTTCCTGCGCGGTGGTAACACCTTGGGCAATATCTGGGGATTGTTCATCCAAGGCAACCAAGACTGAGCAGCTGTTGGCAGAGAAGCCATTATCGGCATCGGTGTAGCCGATCTCTGCAATTTTTTTCCGGGCTAAGTTAACGAAATTTACTTGAGCTTTGGTGGTAATTTCACCTGTGATTAGCACTAAGCCGGTGTTGACGACAACTTCTGCTGCGACGCGGCTGCTGGGGTCTTGTGTCAGTAGCGCATCTAGAATGGTGTCAGAAATCTGATCGCAGATTTTATCGGGATGACCTTCAGTAACAGATTCAGACGTAAATAGGTAGCGACGAGACAAGGGCAATTCCTCCTGGGATGATGGCTCTTGCTAGGGCAGTGATTTGAGTTAAGTTAAGCTATTTTAACCTGCGATCCTAAAAACATTGAGACGCGATCGCTATTATGGTCAATTTATTTGATAAAGCTTTGATGAAGCGAATCGACTGCCCTACTATTTGGCGTTACAGTGGGAAGACATCGGGATTCCCTTTGTAGCGGGAATTTTTCGATGATTTTTATCAGAATAGTCGCTCTTGGTGGACACGAAAGCGATCGCGCTCATGCCAATTACAAATAAATCGGTGACGCTGAGACGGTGCTAGTGATGACAGCAATTTTACCGACAGCCCAACCGGAGAAATCTTTTCCCCTAGTGCCGATGGTGAACCAGTAGCAGAAACCTATGACCATCTCTATGCCATTTTGACGACTTTGGAAGTCCTCAAACAATACTTGGTAGAGCGTCAGGCAACTGTTCTTGCTAACCAGTTTCTTGACTATTCCCAAGGCTTTCCTAAAAGGGAAACTACTTGGCTTTTACCGAGAAGATACTGGGGAAAAGTTGCTAATTGCCGATGAGCTAATGCAGGCGCTAAAGCGGGAAACTCAGAGGCGACAGCAGGCAGAAGAACAAGCCGAACAAGAACGCCAACGAGCTGAACAAGAACGCCAGCAGCGGGAATTCGCTCAACAACAGCTTGCCGATATGGAAAACCTGTTAGCTCGTTATCGCGATCGCTTTGGGAATTTGCCTGATAGCTAATGGCTAACGGGTGTCAGGGGTTCTCACCGATTAGCCATTAGCATCCAAAATTTGAATTTCGTCGAGTTGCGCGATCGCGACATCTGCACTTTCTAGATGCGCCGCCTCCGGTTTTCCCCAGCAGATGCCAATACAACCCGCCGCCCCCGCCTGACGTGCCATCTGAATATCTCCGGCAGAATCTCCCACCATCAGAGTATTGCTGGGTGAAACTCCCAGTCTCTGGCAAGCTTGCAAAAATAAGGCTGGATCGGGTTTAGTGGGACCTTCATCAACTCCCATCTCTAACTGGATGTAGGGCGAGAGCTGATGCCGTTTGACAAAAGCTTCTACTCGTGAAGTCGAAGCAGCTGATAAAATTCCTAATTTTAAGCCAGCTTGAAACAGAAGTTGCAGCACTTCCAAAGAACCGACAAATAAGGGGGAAGGGGCAGCATCTTTTAGAAATTGATCTGCTTCATTAAAGGCGCGACGAGCGATCGCTCTTGATTCCAGCCACCCCCGTCCGGTCTCAGCAATATAAGCAGCAGCAGTAATTTCATTCTCTCCATGACTACCTACTGCTAATAACCCCGTAGGGTCGAGAGTGTCTCCATTAATGCCAAACGCCATTAATAAAGGGTCTCCGGTTCCGGGGATTTGAGCGTCTATAATGCGCGATCGCTTTTGCCCCAACTTTCTCAAAAATGACTCCGAATCCTCTAGGGTGCCGTCCTTGTCAAAAATTACCGCCTGGATATTCGGGAACGTGACCTCTCGACAGCGAATTGTTACCAAAATTTCCCCCTCAACTCATTAAACTGCAATAAAAAAAGAGGGAAATTCCCTCTTTGGTCATCACTAATTTCAAATTTAAAATCTGAAATTTCTCTGTCTCCTAACAAAATTACTCTTGTTCTATAGCAGGTGACAGCTCTTTAGCTTCTGTATCAGGTGACTCTTCTTCCTCTTCTGTAGCGGGTGGCACCTCTTCAGCTTCGATAGCGGGTGGCACTTCTGCCTCTTCTGTAGCAGGTGGCACGTCTTCATCTTCGATAGGAGGTAGCGCTTCTTCGTCAGAAACGCCGATTTCTATAGAAGGTATCGTAGTGCCTTGCAGCTTGGCTCGCATCTGCTCCCGATACTTAGCCGCCATTTCTTCCGCCATGTCATAGACGCGATCGCGGTTCTTGATCATGTCGCCCGGTTCTGGCTCTAGCTGCTTGGTGGAGAGCGAAATCCGTCCCCGTTCAGCATCAAGGTCAATGATCATCACTTTCACTTCATCATTGACATTGAAGACGCTGTGAGGTGTGTCGATGTGGTCGTGGGAAATCTCGGAGATGTGCAGCAGTCCGCTGACGCCGCCAATATCGATAAATGCACCATAAGGCTTGATGCCTCGTACTGTTCCAATAACGACCTCGCCCACTTCCAGACGATTCATCTTCCGCTCGACTAGCGCCCGTCGGTGTGACAGAACTAGACGGTTGCGGTCTTCGTCTACCTCTAAGAATTTTAGCGGTAGTTCTTCACCAACCAAATCTTCCTTGGGTTTGCGAGTGCTGATGTGAGAACCAGGAATAAACCCGCGCAATCCTTCAATCCGTACCAACGCGCCACCGCGATTGGTAGCGAAGACAAGCGATCGCACTGTAGCGTCTTCTGTCTGCAACTGCCTGACTCGCTCCCATGCTCGCATATACTCAATGCGGCGGATGGAAAGGGTTAGCTGTCCATCTTCATTCTCGTCGGTCAGAATGAAAAATTCTCGCGTCTCGTTGGACTGCAACACTTCTTCCGGAGCATCAACCCGATTGATTGACATCTCCTGAATCGGAATATAAGCCGCTGTTTTAGCGCCAATGTCAATCAGAGCGCCCCTAGGCTCTAAACTGAACACGGTACCGGCGACAATATCACCGGGATTAAAGTGATAGTCGTACTTATCGAGTAGGGCCGCAAAATCTTCGTGAGAAAATCCAATATCTGCTGTAGCGGTTGTTTTCTGATTGACCATGCGTATCGTTTCCTGGTGTTATCTCCGTATTTAACTGTGCCTCCTGTCGATGTACGCCCACGTTTACCGCGTGCAGTTTACACCTACATAGCTCTCTCGCCAAACCTATTGTATGAGATTTTCTAGGAGCGAGAAGTTGTCCAGACAGGATATTATAACTTAGTTTGCTCATCCTCTGTCTAGCTAAAATTGCTCCCCAGCAGTAGGTAAGCGGTTTTTCAGCTAAAGCCTACATCCGAGGCAACAACTACTATTTCTGCATCTGGTTGCGGTAGTTTGCCGCCATTTCCTCAGCTTTTTCATAGACTTTCTGAGGATTTTTCAGCAGATCACCTGGTTCGGGTTCGAGTGCTTTTGTAGAGAGTGAGACGCGATTCTTCTCCACATCCATCCAAATAATCATCGCCTTTATTTCATCATTAACCTTGAAAATACTTTCAAGCGTGTCAAAGTGAGCGTGCGAAATCTCACGAATGTGCAAAAGAGCGTTAATGACTCCAATATTGACAAATGCACCATAAGGCTTGAGTGCAAGTAATCGACCAACAACGACTTGACCAACTTCTAGATGCTTTATCCCGTCTGGGTACAGCGCCAGTCGGTGGGAGAGAAACAAGCGAAAGCAGTCTTCATCTACCTCGACGATTTTCAAAGGTAGTTCTTCTCCAAATAACTCTTTTAATGGTTTACACGTACCCAACAAATTATTGGGAATGAAACTACGCAACCCCTCAATCTTAACTAATAGGCCAGCAGCACCACAGGTGTTATAAACTTTAGCGTACACTGTGACGTTTTCTGCTTGCATTTGACGCACTCGTTCCCAAGCCAACTTTTTCTCAAGCTGTCGTATCGAAAGACCGAGTATCAAATTCCCCACTTCATCGTATTGGTTCACGATCAAGAATTCACGGGTTTCATTAAGCTGCAAGACTTCTTCTGGTGAGTCAATCTCATTGATTGACATTTCCCGAATTGGGAGAAAAATAGCTGTTGGTGCGCCAATATCAATTAAAGCGCCTTCCGGCTCCAGAGCGATCGCTTTACCAATTACAACGTCGCCAGGACGAAAGCTAGATAAATTCGAGTTCAAAAATGTTCGGCTGTAACCACCGCATCTCTAGCGCATACTGTAGCAGCTTTGTCAACCGCTAGTTACTAATAACCAATAAACAAAGAAGCCTGGATTGCTGTGTCACCAGGCTCTGATAAGGAAGGCTTATTATTTTCGAGAGGATCTGTTAGTTCAGTGTCTTCCTCTGTTCCACTGCCATGACTTCGCAGATGATTCAAGGTATCCACAAAATCTCGAATTCCTTGAAACTGCCGATAGACCGAGGCAAAACGGATATATGCAACTTCGCTGATAGATTGCAGACGCTGGAGGACTAATTCCCCAATTTCTTGACTGGTGACTTCTCTGATGATGCGCTGCTGTAATTCTGCTTCAATTTCATCAACCAATACTTCCAGAGTTCCTTGGGGGATGCCGGTTTTTTCACAGGCTCGAACAATCCCACGAATTAACTTGGAACGATCAAAGGAGTCTCGCTGACCTCCCCGTTTGATCACCGTAATTGGAACAAATTCAATGCGTTCGTAGGTAGTGAAGCGATGATTGCACTTCAAACACTCGCGGCGTCGCCGGATACTTTGTCCGGCTTCCGTGGAACGGGACTCAAGGACACGGCTATCGGTGTACTGGCATAAAGGACATTGCATTTTAAAAAGTCCTCGCTTGTTGGATAGACGAGCGTGAGGAAGGATTAGAATTATCTGCCACTTTACTAAAGAAATACCTAAAATTGGAAAAGCTGAGCCGGTTATTATCTTAACCCTTGTGGAAATACAAGGGTTAAGACAGTTGCGGCTCAGTAGCTTTTCCTAAATATTAAGTTGTAGTGCTGCGAGCTTTAGGTGCGAACTACTTCTTCTCAATCCGAGGAGGTTCGCGGAAAGCGATCGCAAAGAAGAGAGTACCCAATGCGAGGGTCAAAATCAAAATGTAAGCAGCGGCTTCCATATCAGAATTTCCTGATTGTTTGCTTTACTACCAGTCTACCTTGTCAAGAAAAACTAAAAAGGCAAAAGGTCAAAGAAAAATACTTAACTTTTGCCTTTCGCCTGATTACATTTCTAGACAGCTTCCTTCTTGCGGGTACTCTTGTCACCCACTTTCTGGAACAGACCCCACTCAACCTGCTCTTCCAGGTCAGCCTCAACCCCAGCAAACACATCCCGGAACAGAGTCCGAGAGCCATGCCAGAGGTGCCCGAAGAAGAACAGCAGAGCAAATACAGCGTGTCCGAACGTGAACCAGCCACGGGGACTGGTGCGGAACACCCCGTCAGAATTCAGCGTTTCGCGGTCGAATGCAAAAGGCTCACCCAGCTGAGCTTTCCGAGCAAATTGCTTCACTTTAGCGGGGTCATCAAAAGTTTTCCCATCCAAAGCACCGCCGTATAAGCTTACGGTGACACCCGCTTGCTCAAAGCTATTTTTTGATTCTGCCCGACGGAACGGAATATCGGCGCGAATCACACCGTCTTTATCGGTCAAGATCACGGGGAAGGTTTCAAAGAAGTTGGGAAGACGACGTACCGACAATTCCCGACCTTCAGCATCTTTGAATACTGGATGCCCTAACCAAGCCTGAGCAATCCCATCTCCTTTATTCATTGGACCTGCGCGGAACAAACCACCCTTCGCAGGGCTGTTTCCGACATAGTCATAAAATGCGAGTTTTTCTGGAATTTGCGACCAAGCTTCGGAAGCGCTCGCCCCTTCAGCAATATTGGCTTGAATGCGCCGGTCAATTTCTTGCTTGAAGTAACCGCCATCCCACTGATAGCGGGTGGGACCAAACAGCTCAATCGGAGTTGTAGCACTGCCGTACCACATCGTACCTGCCACAACGAAGGCGGCAAAGAATACAGCGGCAATACTGCTGGAAAGCACGGTTTCGATGTTCCCCATCCGCAAAGCTTTGTAGAGCCGCTCTGGGGGTCGAACTGCTAGGTGAAACAAACCAGCGATAATTCCTACGACACCTGCTGCAATGTGGTGAGCGACGACACCGCCAGGATTGAACGGATTAAAGCCATCGGGTCCCCACTCTGGCGCGACAGGTTGGACGCTGCCAGTGATACCGTAGGGGTCGGAAACCCACATACCAGGGCCAAATAGCCCCGACAGGTGGAATGCACCGAATCCAAAGCACAAAAGACCCGACAAAAGCAGGTGAATGCCAAACATCTTTGGCAAGTCGAGCGCTGGTTGGCCGGTGCGGGGGTCTCTAAACAGTTCCAAATCCCAGTAAACCCAGTGCCAGACGGCAGCTAGGAACAGCAGACCGGAAAGGACGATATGAGCGGCAGCAACGCCTTCAAATGACCATACGCCAGGGTAGTTTCCTGAGCTGCCAGTAATGCTCCAACCACCCCAGGATTCGGTTACACCCAAGCGAGCCATGAATGGCAGTACAAACATCCCCTGACGCCACATGGGGTTCAGGACTGGGTCGCTGGGGTCAAAAATTGCGAGTTCGTACAGGGCCATCGAACCGGCCCAGCCTGCCACGAGGGCAGTATGCATCAGGTGTACAGATATCAATCGACCTGGATCGTTCAGGACGACTGTGTGTACTCGGTACCAGGGTAGTCCCATTGACTACGCTCCTCCTCAGATGAATAAGTGTCTACTTCGACGCTTCTTTTTTTATGTGCGATTTGCCGTTGTTTACCATAATCTAAGCCAGAGAAGCTCTCTTGCAAGACTGCGGGACTGTTTCACAAGGCAAAAGTGAAAATGAAAGATTATGTTACCTACTCTTAGCTTCAAGAGCCATGCCGATTGCAGGCTTTTTGCATGAGAGTTTCGCGTACTTGATGTTTTACCTCGGCAGATGTTACAGACACGATTTATCATGTCGATGAGGTTTTTGGCCTCGTCACACCAGGTTCACGCCATTCCTAGGTCGGAAGACCGAGGGGAGTTACCATTTAAAGAAGTGTAACTATTGTTAGAATCCATTGCAAGCGGGTTGACAGTTGGGATTAAGGTAGCGATCGCATTCTTAACCTTTCATCCCGACTCCTGGGTGCTGCTGAGTTGGGGTAACGCTGCTGACTCGTTCATTCTCTGGATGACCTCTTCAGCATCAATCAAGCGTTTTAGCACTACTTGACCAATATTCTGATTGGCTGACTCAGTTGGGACATGAGCTGTGGGTTTGACTTCGACCATAAGAATGGCGTCTTCTACTCGATACAGCCACAGTTTTTCGCCTTGCTCGAAGATGCAAAGGTTCATTTGCTGAATTTCGGGTTTGCGTCGCCAAGAGTTTTCGTTCCACAAGCCGCCGAATTCCCATACTCGACCGACAGTCCATCCATCAGAAAGGAAAAAATACTTCACGAACTTTCAACTTTCTTTATACAGGCCCTAGATTTGGAAGTTGTTCACCATTAACTACCACTTCTATCACCCAGATGTCCTGGTTATGACGAAATCCACTCAGCAAAAGAATATAAATTAAACTTATAAGTATATTTTGTTACCCTTTCCAAGAAGCATGACTGGCGATCGCCCTTATGTGAGCTTGAGGGAATGCAAAAGGATTCAAGGCGAAGCGAACAAAGCGTCCCTTGGCTAACGTATCTTGGTTGATGAAGGCGATCGCACTTTATATGATTTAAAATAAAATACTCTACAAAAAAGATACTTTAGCTAGATAATAATGAATTAAAAAGACACGGAAAACCGTGTCTTTTTAAAACGTTTTATGCAACTTTTTCCCTATAAAGTAAAAACAGACAAAGCAAGAAAACTTAATCTGCCAGAACTTCCCAGGTCAAAGTGTAGTCTGCATCATCCTCAGTAAACTTACCCCGTTGCTCTCCACGACCTAATTGACTACTTGAAGCATTTAACGTGCCCAGATAATCATCCTTATCGAAAATCCCCGTATCTTGGTCATAAAGCCGAATTTCAGCAGAAGATGTAAAAGAAATCGGCGGGATATAAGTGAGGTTGCGTGCTTCGCGATCGTTGATACTTTGTACGCCTCCAACTTGTTGTCCATTCACAACCAAGTAAGCTTCATCAGCCCCGGCGTTGTCTTCAGTCCGTTCGCAGTACAGAGAAATCAATCTGAGTTTTGGCATAGTAACCAACCTTGTATTCAATCGACAAATCTTGAATACGAAACCTCATCCGACAAATCCGAGTGATATGCTTTAACTTGAAAAGAATCACCCGATAGAATTAAGTCTATATACTGTCTAAATCGGGTTTATTTTGCCACTCAATGGCTGAAACTCCAAGCAGACTGGTGTAATCGCTAATATGAAGGATGAGTCCTTGCTACTCAGACACTTACCATGACCATGACCACGCGATCGCCCGTAGAATTTCAAGACGCTTTTGATGTTGTTGTAGTCGGAGCCGGACACGCCGGTTGCGAAGCTGCCCTCGCTACAGCACGATTGGGCTGTCGTACCCTGCTGCTGACCCTTAACTTGGACAAAATTGCTTGGCAACCGTGTAACCCAGCAGTCGGTGGCCCTGCCAAGTCCCAAGTGACTCACGAAATCGATGCGTTGGGTGGGGAAATTGGAAAAATGGCGGATCGCACCTACCTACAAAAGCGGATTCTGAACTCGTCACGGGGACCTGCGGTGTGGGCATTGCGGGCGCAGACGGATAAACGGGAATATGCGGCGGTAATGAAGGAGATTGTCGAGAACCAGGAAAACTTGATAATCCGCGAAAGCATGGTCACAGATTTGGTAATGGGCGCTAACGATGAAGTGATTGGCGTCGAGACTTATTTTGGCGTGGCGTTTGGGTGCAAAGCAGTCATCCTGACGACGGGGACTTTTTTGGGGGGTCGCATCTGGGTCGGAAACAAGTCGATGTCAGCAGGTCGTGCGGGGGAATTTGCCGCAGTTGGGTTGACGGAAACCTTGAATCGGCTAGGGTTTGAAACAGGGCGACTAAAGACGGGGACTCCAGCACGGGTCGATAAGCGATCGCTAGACTATACTAATTTGGAACCCCAGCCGGGTGATACGGAGGTGCGGTGGTTCAGCTTTGACCCCTCAGTTTGGGTGGAACGGGAGCAGATGCCTTGTTATCTCACCCGGACGACGCCGGAGACTCATCGGATTATTCGAGAAAATCTGCATCTGTCGCCAGTTTATGGCGGTTGGGTGGATGCAAAGGGGCCGCGTTATTGTCCTAGCATCGAAGATAAAATTGTGCGCTTTGCCGATAAGGAAAGCCACCAGATTTTTATTGAACCGGAAGGACGGGATATTCCAGAACTTTATATTCAAGGCTTTTCGACGGGATTGCCAGAGAATTTGCAGTTGCAAATGTTGCGAAGTCTCCCCGGTCTAGAAAACTGTACGATGCTGCGTCCAGCTTACGCGGTGGAGTATGATTACTTACCCGCAACTCAGTGCTATCCGACACTGATGACCAAAAAGGTAGAGGGACTATTTTGTGCTGGGCAAATTAACGGCACGACCGGCTATGAAGAAGCCTCTGCTCAAGGCATTGTAGCGGGAATTAATGCAGCTCGATTTGTCCGCAATCAAGAAATGATTGTATTCCCGCGCGAACACAGTTACATCGGGACGCTGATGGACGATCTGTGTACCAAAGATTTGCGGGAACCTTACCGGATGCTAACTAGCCGATCTGAGTATCGGTTGTTACTGCGGTCGGATAATGCAGATCAGCGCTTGACGCCGCTGGGTCGGGAAGTCGGCTTAATTGATGACCGTCGCTGGGAGTTGTTCCAACACAAGCAAGCGAATATTGCTGCTGAGAAGGAACGGTTGTACTCGACGCGGATTAAGGAGCATGATGAGATCGGGAAGGCGATCGCGTCTGACACCCAACAAGCCATCAAAGGCTCGATTACTCTGGCTGATTTGCTACGACGCCCTGGTTTCCATTACGTTGACTTAGATCGTTACGGACTGAGCAACCCCAGTCTAGACTCCGTGGAGAAAGAAGGGGCAGAAATCGATCTCAAATATTCTGGGTATCTCCAGCGTCAGCAGCACCAAATTGACCAAGTGATCCGTCATGCAAACCGCCAGCTACCGCCGGATCTAAATTATGCAGCGATCGAGACTCTCTCGAAGGAGTCTCGTGAAAAGTTAGCGCAAGTGCAACCGCTCACGATTGGTCAAGCAGCTCGAATTGGCGGCGTCAATCCGGCTGATATCAACGCTTTACTGGTATATCTAGAATTACGCTCTCGGCAAACCGCCTTGGTTAGCAGCCAGTCATCGTAGAGGCTTTTTTGGTACCGCCTCCTTGCCTGAGTGAGTGGTAAAAACATCAACAACTGACCGAGAGACGAGATTCGTCGCCTGTCTACCCGTTGACAATTGACAAGTGACAAAAAGCATGGTTTGCTAACTGGGTCAAGCCCAATTTAACGACAAAATTGGCTTGGTCGCCACGGGAAAATATAAGCTAGAAGTAAGGCGTTCTTTGAACCAATCAGTCAGGGAGCATTGACAACTGATTGCCTTAGGGAATAATGTCCCACAATTAGGAATTTCTGTACCGATATAAGCCCCATCAAATGTCTTAAGGCTTATCGTTGATTCAGTGTAGCCACGAGAGTGAGCAATCGATGACTCAGGATGTTAGCAATAACCAGAGGGACTCAGCACCCTTGGCAAATTCCACTTCTATCCAACCTTGGTCGGTTGACAAATATGCCGATCAATTGATGGACGACTTGTTTGCAGACATCGACCGGGTTTTGGAGGGCGGTAGCATCTCAACTCCAGAGCAGCCGCAGTCAGAGTATATCTCCTTACAACCTGTCCAAGTTTCGCAAGTCACCTTGCCCCCTACCTGGGTGCCACCAGAGGAGCTGCTCCCGGAGCAACCAGACAATACACCCCGCAGTATTGTGCAAACGCCTCTAGCGCTGGATATCAGCGTAGAGGAGATTCAACCCGAAGACAACAAGGATCGTGGGGAAGGCAAATTATTTGAGAAACTCCTGCTGGGACTGGCTTTGACATCGGCGGCAGCTACATTGCTGCTGTGGCTGGTGAGTCAGGGCAGGCTAAATTGGCTCTTTTCGCCCCCCGCAACGGTTACACCCGTCAGCCAAGAGGTTCAGTCTAAAGCAGATGAGCAGTTTGTGAACTATATGCAGCGATCGCTCGAAGTCATCGATCGCAAAGCTGACGCGAACAAACGCACGGGAAGTGCCGCCGCGCCCCAAGGGACTAATCTGCCGCCCGTGACAACTGTCCCCGGAAATGCGGCTGGGACAGCAAGAGGATCGGGTGTTATGGAAAGAGTCTACATTCCCATCTATCCATCACCCCAAAGTCAGTCTGTGGTTCCACAATCTGCCCTAGGATTGCAAGGCGTTTCCCCCTTAGTGCGTCCTCCCTTGCTTCCATCACTGCCAAGGCGTCCGGTACCGCCGGTGCGTCCCGCGCCCTCAGTGAGTTCGATGCTGCCAGTACGTCCCGCGCCCTCAGTGAATTTGATGCCGCCAGTGCGTCCCAAACCCCCAGTCAGTCGTCCGGCACCGTCGGTTCGTCCCTCAGCACCCTCATTGGGTTCCAAACCTCTGACACTGCCTCCGATGGCTGCCACAATGCCTCGGCTTCCCATCCCTGCCTTACCACCCCTGGCACCCCCAGCACCCCCCGCGCCCCCAGCCGCAGTACCCGCACCCAACCCAGATCCGGCTCCTACGGCGACGCATACGCTTGTGGGAGTCTTAGAATTGGGCGATCGCTCTGCTGCTCTATTTGACTTCGGCGGTGTTGCCAACCGCATCCGCGTGGGCGAAAACATTGGCTCTAGCGGATGGACTTTGGTTTCCATCTCGAATCAGGAAGCGGTTATCCGACGCAACGGAGAAGTCCGTTCTGTTTATGTTGGGCAGAAGTTTTAAATGAGTCATTAGAGATCACTCATAAGTCTATTACTAATGACTAATGACTAATGGCTGATGAGCGATCGCGCCTAATTGCTAACATGGTGACAAACCTGTAGTGGGAGTTCTTGCAGTGGGTCTATTTGACGATTTCAGCCGGTTTTTAGAAACCCGATTAGAAGAATTCTTGCGGAATAATCCTCATTTGGAATTACAGGCGCTAGAGGAGCAGCTACGGGAACAAGAAGATGATGCCCTTAAGCTGATTGCAGACCTGCAACTGCAAGAGAAAAAATTACAAGATGAAATCCTCTCAACCGCTCAAGAAATTCAGCGATGGCATGTCCGGATTGAAAAGGCAAAAGCTGCCAACAGGTTCGATTTAGTCCAGCCTGCCCAAGAGCGAGAAGCAGCCCTGCTACGTCAAGGTAATCAACTTTGGGGACAGATGCAAGGGATTAAACAGCGAAGCGAGCAAGCAAAACAGCTACAGCGTCAAATTCAAGTTCGCCGCCAGGAAGTCCATACCAAAGCTGTTCAGGCGCAAGCAGCGCGTACAAGTTCTCAAGCTCAGCAGCGTGCGGAGACGGTTGGCTGGAATCAGAATTACCACCGCCCAATCAACAGTGGTCCCGATCCATTAGAGGCTAAATTTAAGCACTGGGAAGCGGACGACGAGCTTGAGCAGTTGAAGCGAAATATTGGGCGGTGAAGAGTTTTTGAGATGGGTAATGGGTAGAAGTGATATTAACTCTGGTTGATTACCCGTAATAAAAGAACCCCACCCCGCTATCGCCTGCGGCTTCAGCGCTCCTCCCCGCTTGCGGGGAGGGGTTGGGGGTGGGGTTCCTAGAGATTTTTGTACTAGCGAGATTTCATATCTGCGATCGCGCCTCTGGTCACTCCAGCGATCGCTTGCTCCGTTGCCTTGGGTAAGTGATAATATTTTCCCCCTGATTGCTTTGCTAATTCCTTCGCGAAGCCAGTGGAAATAAATTTATTTTCCGTATCAATCACTAACAACTGAATCCCCAAAGCGCGAATTCTAGAAGCAATATCCAACAATTCAGCTTTAATATCGGGCTTTTCCCCTTCCTGTATCGGTTCGCCCAAAGAACGAGCTAAAGGAATATTGCCCCGTCCATCGGTAATCGCCACAATCACCACCTGACCAATATCTCCAGACATCTGAGCATTCATCCCGACGCGCACTGCCTGAGTCAAACCATGAGCCAGAGGGGAGCCGCCGCCACAAGGCAATAGCTCCAGACGCCGCCGCGCTAAGGCAATCGAACGGGTTGGCGGTAGCAGCACATCGGCTTGTTCTCCCCGGAAGGGAATTAACGCCACTTGGTCGCGGTTCTGATAGGCTTCCGTCAGCAGGCGCATCACTGCACCCTTGGCTGACTGCATTCGGTTGAGCGCCATTGAGCCAGAGGCATCGACAACGAAAACGACGAGCGCTCCGGCTTTACGGACTAAGCGTTTGGAGCGAACATCCCCCTGTTCGACGAATACCCGCCGATCTCCTCTTTGTCCTCCCTGACCCAGTGGAGATTGAGCGATCGCGGCATCGTTTCGCTCCCGCCGAGCCTTTTGGTAGGGTGCAGCGGCTCTGAGCGTTGCATCAACGGCAATTCGCCGCACCTTGCCTTTCGGCAACATTGGCTTGACGTAGCGCCCTCGATCTTCTGAAATGATGAGACTGCGACTGCCCGACTTGCCGTGACGTTGCGCCATTTGAGCAAAGTAAAGCACGGTAGGGTCGAGGATGACACCCTCTGGATCGAAGACAAATTCTTCCGGAATACTCGACTGATCCTCTTGGGGTTCTTCCGGTTCCTCTTCATCCTTCTCATCCGGCTCATCTTGCTCTTGCTGAGATTCGTCTTGGGGCGGTGGCGGTGGGGGCGGTGGCGGTGGGGTTTCTTCTGGTGGTGTCTGCACGACTGTAGCGCGGGGCACGATCACCAATTCCACGGCACGGCGCAAGTCTTCCGCCGTCACATTAGTGCGTCCCTCTAAAGCAGCAGCCGCCTTGGCAACTCGCACCGCAAAGAGTTCGGCTCGATGTCCCTGCACTCCGCCTCGAATTGCTTCATCAACTAGATAAGCAATTTGCTCGCGGGTGATGCGAACATCCTTCAGCCATTCCCGCGCCAAGACGATCTGAGTTTTCAGGTTGTCGATGTCTTCGGTGTACTGTTCTAGAAATTTTTCTGGGGATTTGGCGTAGGCGAGTGCTTGTTCTACTGCTTGCACTCGTTCATCTAAGCCGAGGACACCATCAGCGGAAAGCGCGATCGCAATTCTGTCGAGCAAATGTTCTCGCAGTGGTCCTTCTTCTGGGTTGTAAGTGGCAATAAATAAAGGCTTACAAGGATGCTGAAAGCTAATCCCTTCCCGCTCAATCTGGTTACGTCCTTCAGATAAAACAGTCAGCAGTTGGTTAGCAATTTGCTCATCAAGTAGATTAATTTCGTCTACATAGAGGACACCCCGGTGTGCTGTCGCCAGTAACCCAGGCTGAAATATCGTGTCCCCCTGTTTAACGGATTGCTCGACATCCACAGAACCCAGCAGTCGATCTTCTGTGATTCCCAAAGGAATTTGCACGAATGGAGCCGGAATCACTTGAGCGTCAATCGGAGCATCCGGCTGGGCATTCGCTTCTACCAATAATTTGTCATCCCACTCGCTGGGAGAATCGGGGTCGCAATTGCTAATCGATCCTTTGATGACTTCAATGGGGGGCAGGAGAGAGTGCAAGGCGCGTGCCATGACCGATTTAGCAGTCCCGCGACGACCCGCGATCGCTACCCCTCCCAGTCCGGGATCAATTGCTGCCAATAGCAGCGCCATTTTTATTGCTTCTTGCCCCACAACAGCAGCAAGGGGGAAGGCGGGGTTAGCTACAGATGCAGGCATATTTTTAAAGCGATGCAAGTCCAATTTTTCAGCATAGCGCAAAGTTTGTCGCCTTCAACTAAGTCCTACGCTTCAAATCAACCCAATTACTCTTGACATCCAATTTTTGCTGATGTTACATTCAACGCAGGCAGAAAAAAATTACGCATTAAAAATCGCGGAGTTTTGAATGCTGTCTCAGGTGCAGGGTTTTTAGTCTCTTGCTGAGCGTCTCAATCAATCATTTGGTTGAACATTCAGTCTGATATTAGGTCAATTTAACGACCAAAATTTCGGGAAAATGACAAAATATCCGGCTTAATGTTCAATCAAGTGATTGATTGACCGCTTGTTAAGAGGCGAAAAACCCTACACCTGAGACTGCAAATTCAATAATTCCCAAGCAGAAAAGTTGATTAGGCTATTAACTTATTTGGGGTTTATTTTATCTTTATTAAATCCCTATAAGCGGCTTTTTGCTAAAGCTAAATGCACGATTTTTGGATGTCCATTAACTTAGTATTTGGACGTATCAAAATGACAAGTATTCTTGGCTCTTCCCAAATAAAAACAAACAATCAAGAACCCTTAGTTTCGATTTATTGGGATTCTCAAAACGTCCCCTTCACAGAAAGAAATGCAAAGTTATTGGTAAGTTTTGCCAATTTGCAAGGACATTTGATAAGTGCAAAGGTTTACTACAATTCAAAGTGCATAAACATGGCTTATGACAAAGAAAATCTAGAAAACCTTGGTTTTGCTGGTATTGATGTTCCTTGTCCTTTAAAAAATAGTGCTGATAATCAATTGATGGCTGACTATCTTGAAGATATTCACGGCAACCAACCTCCCGATGTGGCTATTATTGTATCAGGAGATGGGGATTTCAAATACTTAGTTTTGAATCAGAAAAAGTTGAGTAAAAAGGCGATAGTTGTCGCTCGACAAGGCAATGTGAAGCTAAGCCTAAAAATTGTTGCTGATGAAATTTACTTTTTAGACGAGTTACCTAACTTAGTTCGCAACAAGGCTGTGATTTAGAAAGATGGCAAGTTGTCTGATATCAACTACGATGATGCTGTTGACTGCCTTATTGAAGCTATCAAAACTGCGGTCAGCAAAGGTAAGCGTACAACATATTCCATCATTGCTAGCCTGATGAGTCACAGTCAGTGTTTTCCCAACTATAAAGGGGGTTCCACTATTTGTAAACCTGACGGTACGAAATTTAGACGCTTCAAAAAATTTGTTGCTGCTGTTGAAAAAGAGGGGAAAATCAAATTGCAAAATGAAGAAATGTTGTTAGTATAGTTAAGCAGATTGCTAAAAGCTAGATAATCAAGCGATCGCTACTTATCAAAAACTCGGTTTGATATAGAAACTGGGTTTATCCAAAAACCGCTATTGAGCGGTTTTTTCGTGTTCACCTAGTTAATAGCCATCAATGACTTGTACTGATATTTCCATGCAATTAATTTACCCAAAACTAGGAGCAATCAAAATGGAATTTCCAAATTTTCAGAATGAAAAACTCTTGCTTCATGCGCTTACACACCGTTCTTATGCCAATGAAAATCCCGGAGAGTGCGAAAACAACGAACGTCTAGAATTTTTGGGTGACGCTTTGCTAACTTTCTTAAGTGGCGAATATCTCTATCGTCGTCACCCACAAATGGGAGAAGACCAAATGACTCGTAGGCGTTCCGCGCTGGTAGATGAAAAGCAGCTAGCAAAGTTCGCTACCGAGATAAATTTAAACTTCAAAATGCGGTTAGGTCAAGGTGCCATTCGTGAGGGAGGCTACTATAATCCAAATTTACTCAGCAGTACCTTTGAAGCCATCGTCGGCGCTTATTATCTAGATAACAATTTAGATGTTGAGAAAGTCCGCGATTTTGTAGAACCACTATTTGATTCCGTTCCGGAGGATATTGTAGTGTCTCTCTCCAAGGTGGACTCGAAAAATCGGTTTCAACAATGGGTGCAAGCAAATCCTGACCTTGGCTCAACACCACCGAAATATGTCACCAAACAAGCAGGCGGAACACCCCACGCCCCAGAGTTCATCGCCACAGTGCTTGTGGGCGATAAAGCCTACGGGGAAGGTAAAGGACGCAGCAAAAAAGATGCTGAGAAAGCTGCTGCTGAAGATGCACTGTCCAAACTGAAAAAACGAGGGCTGATGTAAGCTGGAATTCTGGAGAAACTCTAACTTTCGGGTCTTTTAACTTCTTGACAAGGCGCTGCAAACTCAAAGAAGAGTGGTAGTGCAGGCTAGAAGTTAGTTATGAAGCCAAAAGATATAGTAGGACTGCTTAAAGACACATTTGCGGAGTGGCAAGAAGATAAGGCATCGCGGTTAGCGGCGGCGCTGGCGTATTACACCGTGTTTTCTTTGGCACCGCTAGTTATTATTGCGATCGCGATCGCGGCTTTGGTATTTGGGCAAGAAGCCGCTGAGGGGGGAATTGTTACGCAACTTCGAGAATTGCTAGGCAAGCAGGGTGCTGAAGCTGTCCAAGAGATGATCCAAAATTCTCGCAAGGCAGAGGAAGGCACAATTGCCACTCTGATTAGCGTTGGTCTCCTCCTGTTCGGTGCCTCCGGCGTTTTTGGTCAGCTGCAAGATTCACTCAACACCATCTGGGAAGTCGCCCCCAAGCCTGGACGCGGCATCAAAGGCTTTATCAAAGACCGATTTTTGTCCTTTGCAATGGTACTGGGCATCGGCTTTTTGCTCTTAGTTTCGTTGATCTTGAGTGCCGGCTTGACATCAGTAGGCGACTATTTGGGCCACTTGATACCCGGTTTGCCCTTCCTGCAAGCCCTAAACTTTTTCATCTCCTTCGGCGTCGTGACGGTGCTGTTCGCGTTGATGTTTAGAATTTTGCCAGATGCCAAAATTGCCTGGGGTGACGTTTGGATCGGTGCCGCCATCACCTCTTTACTATTTACCATTGGTAAGTACTTACTGGGGTTGTATCTTGGCAATGGCAGCGTCGGCTCAACCTACGGCGCAGCTGGCTCCTTTGTGGTGCTGCTGTTGTGGGTGAATTATTCCGCCCAGATTCTCTTTTTTGGTGCCGAATTTACTCAAGTCTATGCCAACAAGTACGGCTCTCGAATTGTCCCCTCTAAGAATGCCGTACCCCTTAGTGAAGAAGCGAGGGCAAAGCAGGGAATACCGCGCACTGACGACATCAAAGCCGCTGCCGCACAAGACCAAGGCGATCGCTCCTCTGGAACCTCTACCAGCACCATACAACGGGTAAATCCGCCAAAGTCCAGACACCCGATGGTAACAGTCCTCGCCTTAATGATTGGCGTTTACCAAGGCTTTGCATCTCTAGTGGGAGCCAAGGGGAAGAAGAACAAACAAAAATGATGTATTCTGAGGAATTTTGCAGAGATTTATTAGGTGAGTTTTCTTAGGGCGCAGAGGCTATCAATATATGTTTTGGTTTGTTACAAGTTTCTCATAAGTATTGACTTTCTTAGGCAAGATAGCAGTAAAGGCAGAAACAACTTTAGCTTGTGCCTTGTCCACCCCTTACGGAAATGGTAACGGAAGATGCAAAAGGCTAGCCTTCCGTTCTTTGCAATATAGATTTTTTTATACTTCTGGCAGTCCTTTTAGCCCTTGCATTTACTGACGCTGACCTTTAGGGTAAAGTCTTAATGTACGAAAAGCGAGGTTTTTGCGCTCTAGAAGACAACTCGATTTACTGGTTTGCCGCCATAAACCACTTCTTCCTTGCCTAAAAAACAAGAAGATAAGACAACAATAAGTCTCTTTAATAAAGGATTAAATTTATGAGTTCTTTGGAAGAAAATTCCATCAATTATATAGAATTGGAATCCGCTCAAACAAATCCAATTAAGTCTAAAAGTGATTCCTCGCTTCCTAGTGTAAATGGGACAGAAAGTGGAAATCTCGATAAAGTCAGAGATATTCTTTTTGGGAATCAGACGCGAGAATACGAAAAAAGGTTTGCTCGTTTGGAAGAACGTTTAGTGAAAGAATCCACTAACTTACGCGATGACACGAGAAAACGTTTAGATAATATTGAAAACTACCTCCGAAAAGAACTTGAATCTATAACTGACCGATTAAAAACTGAGCAATCAGAACGAGACGAATCAGTAAAAGGGCTTTCTCAGGAATTAAAAAACTTGATTGGTTCTTTGGAAAAGAAGCTCGCGCAACTGGATGAACAAACTACAACGAAAGAGCGAGAGTTACGTCAGCAGATTTTAGAACAATCTAAAAATTTGGACGATGAGATTAGGCAAAAATATGAAGAACTTTTGGCTGCGCTTGAACGAGAAGCCCAAGAACTTCGTAAGGATAAAACAGACCGTTCAACTCTGGCATCTCTGTTTGCAGAACTAGCAATGAGACTTAACACTCAACCGGGAATTTCTCGAAATGAATAATTTTTCTACAAAAGAGATTTTTAAGGGGGGAATCCAAAATTATCCGTCCATAGACTACTAAATCGCTCTAGCTCCCTCATCTGATGTCGGCATAATAATTTAGTTGTGAATAGGGGGATTTGAGCAATGGCTGACTCTTCTACCCATGATTTATCTAGCAATACTCCAGAAAATAATCTTTCAACGAACGAGGATCTCTCAGAACTTCGGAGTTTGCTTCTTGGTTTTGAGCAAAGCGAACTTGATAAACTGCATGAGCGACTAAATAATCCCAATATTCATGCAGAGGATATCAGCCAACTGCTTCCAGAGGCGATTATCCTACGGACAATGCGAGATAAGCAGCTAAGCGAAGCAATCGTGCCAACGGTTGAAGAAGCGATTCATTTATCGGTCACAAAAGACCTGAATATCCTGTCAGAGGCAATTTTCCCCGTAATCGGCCCTGCCACGCGCAAAGCGATCGCTACAGCTCTGGAAACTACAGTCCAGTCCCTCAATCAAACTGTTGAACACAGCTTGTCTCCACAAGGCTTTAAGTGGAGATTGGAAGCTTTACAGACAGGAAAATCATTTGCCGAAGTTGTTCTTCTCCGCACTCTTCTCTATCGAGTTGAACAAGTTTTTTTGATTCATAAAAAAACTGGATTGTTACTTCAGCACGTAGTAGCGCCAAACGTAGCCGCTCAGGATGCAGACTTAGTTTCAGCGATGTTAACAGCGATCCGGGATTTTGTCCAAGACTCTTTTAGCGTACAAACCGGCGATTCCCTAGAAACGTTGCAGTTTGGCGAACTCACTATCTGGATTGAACCTGGTCCGCAGGCAATATTAGCAGGGATTATCCGGGGAAATGCACCCAAAGAATTTAAGTTAGTTTTCCAAGAAGTAATAGAAAAAATTCACCTCAAATACGACCAAAAATTTAATTCGTTTGAGGGAGATACTGCTCCCTTTGAAGGCAGCACGCTTTATCTTGAAGATTGCTTTCAGGCCCAGTATCAACCCAAAAAGACAAAACCTTCTCCTGTTCTATGGATTTTATTAAGCTCTATATTAATAGCTTTGGGTAGCTGGTTCTTTTTTGACTTCACAGAGAAACAGCGATGGACAGCGTATTTGGAAAAATTAAATGCCCAGCCAGGAATGACCGTAGTTACTTCCGAGAAACGTCGGGGAAAATATTTTATTTCCGGACTTCGAGATCCTTTGGCGGCAGATCCAATCAAGATCATGAAAGAATCAAATATTAATCCCAAAATAGTTATTAGCCGCTGGGAGCCTTACTTATCTTTTTATCCAAAATTTACTGAAATTAGAGCGAAAGACTTGCTTCAACCTCCGGCAACTGTATCTTTAATCGTTGATGAAAAGGGCACTCTTCGTGCTGAAGGTTCTGCTCCTTATCAATGGATTATTGAAACCAGAAAACTGGTGCGAGCAATTCCCGGAATTAATAAATTTGACGAAAAAAACCTTATTGAGATGGAGCTTAAAGAACTTGAGCTTAGTGAAAACAAGATCGAAAAGCAGTTACTCTTTTTTACAGAGGGAAGTACACAACTTGAACCTGACCAGGAGATCATGATAGAAAACCTTATAAAAGAAGTTAAAAAACTTACAAATGCCGCGCCTTATTTAGGTAAAAATGTCCAAATTGAAATTTTAGGACACGCTAACAAAATAGGCTCAGAGCAGAGAAATATGATCCTAAGCCAAGGGCGTGCCGATGCCATCCTTTCTACTCTAGTTTCGCAAGGAATAAAGAAAACCAATCTTTCTGCGGTGGGTGTAGGCACAAAAGAAATTTTGGATAAAGAAACGACCCAACAGGATCGATCATTGAATCGCAGCGTCTCTTTCAAGGTAAAAATAACTGATACCTCCGGGAGAGAAATAACTCAGTAATGATCCAGAAAAAAATGTGTATGGTGGGTGCATTCGCCACCGGAAAAACGAGTTTAGTCTCACGTTTTGTTAAAAGTATTTACTCTGATACTTATCAAACAACTGTTGGAGTAAAAATTGATAAAAAATCACTCAATCTTGGAGGGAAAGAATTAAATCTCATTCTTTGGGATCTTTATGGAGAAGACGAATTTCAAAAAGTTCGGATGTCCTACCTGCGGGGTTCGTCAGGCTATTTCCTGGTAGCTGATGGAACCCGCCGTACTACCTTAGATAAAGCTTTTACACTTCAAAAAAGAGTAGAAGATACGATTGGCACCCTTCCCTTCATTTTGGTACTCAACAAATGGGATTTGACGGAGGAATGGGATATTGATGATACGGCAATGGACGAAATAGTAGAAAGAGGTTGGCTAGTCGTTAAAAGCAGCGCAAAAACAGGTTTAGGTGTAGAAGAAGCTTTTCTAACGCTTGCGAAGAAAATGATAGAGGCATAGATGCTTGACCTCCCTTCGCCAATTCTGAATTATATTCACACTTTGGCTGTTGAAAATCGTTCTCCAGCCTATCTTCTGGTAGAAAAAGATGGTCGCTTGTCAGATTGGGGTGGGAAACTGGAAGCCTATGGAGTGAATGATTTGCAAAAAGGAGAATATATCGGGAAACAAGTCTTTTTTCTAGAAGGTCTTTTTCCCCTGAACGGTTCTCCTATCTGTATCCCTTGCATGAAAACGGAATATGGACTTTCCGCAGATGTCCATCTTGTACCTGGAGAAGAGAGAGACTGGGTATTGCTATTAGATGCAACTTTGGAAGAAAGCCAGCACCGTCTGATGCAACAACAAGGAAACGAATTGAACCTTTTGCGAGAGGAACACTGGAAAATATTAAATCAATATTTTGGAAAGGACATTACCCAATTGCCACAAGCAGTTCTAACCTTTCAAGACAGAGGAGAACGACGGGATGTTACTATTCTTTCCATCCATATTTGTGGACTCACTTCTTACAGTGAAAATAACCCTCCCGAAGTGGTTTTTAAAACATTAAATTTATGTATCCCTATTATGATACAGATACTTATTGATGAAGCTGGGATAGTCAATAAAATAACTGGAGATGTAATAACGGCTTTCTTCGGGGTTATTGCCTCAACGGGATGTCCTAAAAATCAGGCAATAAAAGCTGCACGAGACATAATTGAGGCCATTGCAGAGATAGGTGAAGCGAGGAAAGGCGAGCTTGGTTTAACTCTCGAAATCGCTATTGGTATCGCTTCGGGGCCCGTTACTTTCGGTATTTTGGGTAGCAAAGGTAGCAGAATGTTCACTGCTATTGGCTACTATGTTAATTTAGCAGCTTGCTTGGAAAGTCAGGCACGTCCCAGCGAGATTCTCATCGACGAAAATACATTTCAAGAGCTTGATGAGATGAAAAAAAAATTTTTAGAAAATTTCCTTCTATTGAAAGGAATTGTTGAACCTATACGAACTTATTCTTGCCTGGTAAAATAATGAAAGAATCTATTACAAACGAGCTTTTTGCCGCCCTGAATATTGTAATTTTAGAACGCCTGGATAATGGATTTTTTACAATAGTTGGGACGATGCCGGATTGGTTTAATAATTTCCATGTAAATACTACGCAGGAACCGGATAGATTAAATTTGGGTCAGCAATTTCCTTTTCTAGACAATTTTCTCATTGATGCTGAAGATTTCTGGGCGACAAAGGGTACAGAACCTCTAAGATCGGGGCTTTGGACAGAGATAAATGTATTGGGAAACGAATGCCATCTAGAGGCATCAGCCGTTTGTCTGGAAGATAAGAAAATACTCTTGATTGAGTGTTTGGGATTTGCTTATGAAGAAAAACAGTCTCTGATCCAGAAAGCTAGACAAAATAATCTAACTTATCAACATCTTATTAAAGAAATACAAAAAAAAGAAATTTTACTTCACTGCTTTGTACACGACATAGCAGGACAACTAACGGGACTTAACTGCTGCTTTGCACTTCTTGCTTTAGACAATTTGACACCAAAAGGCAGAGAACGCCTAGAAATTGGGAGGAAGCAATGTACCAAGCAAGAGATGTTGATTCAGGAAATATTGAAGGCATTTTCTGCCGAGGTAAAATCACTAGAGGCTTTTTCACTCGATCCTGCTCACGCTCCAGATGCAATGATTTGTGCAGTGGAAGTGGTGGATGCTTTATTACCAACTTTTACATTCCATAAAATGCAGTTGCAATTGGCTGTTGACATTAATAGCTCGAAAGATTGGAAGGTAGTTGGGGAAAACTCGCGTTTGGAGAGAGTTCTTTTTAACTTAGTAGAAAATGCTCTTAGACATAGTCCATCTGGTTCTACTGTGACAGTTAATCTCAAAGAAGATGGAGAATTTATTTTGGTGAGTGTGGACGATGAGGGTTTTGGTGTACCGCCGGAGCTTTCAAAAAATTTGTTTCAAAAATTTTCTCAAGGTACAGAGAAAGCTGGCAAAGCCGGTTTAGGACTTTATTTTTGTCGGATTACGGTTGAACGCTGGGGTGGCAGTATTGGTTATTCACCCCGTAGTGAACGAGGTTCCCGATTTTGGTTTCGGCTCCCTAGACCCATTGTGCAATCATAGACTTGGATTTTAACTATCTACAAAATTTTTCGGGCGGAGAAGTTGGATGGTTCATTGCTATGAACCACGAACTATCAAAAGCCTACGTTGATTGACACGTACCTATGTAGTATTGGTTACGGTAAAAAGCGATCGCTCTTAGTTTTTTGCACTCAAAGTGATTTCAATCTGGCAGCAATATCGTAAAATCTGAGTGAGCTCGTGCGGGAGAAAGCGTAAAATGGACAGTCGAGTGTACGAATTTGACCAGACGCAGAACCAGCTGATTCGGGATCTTGCTCAGAAAATGCGCTTTGTTAGCTACTTTCTGATCGCTTTAGGGGTGCTTCTGGTTATAGATGGGATTGTCAGTATCGCAAAAGGTGAAATTGGCGGCATTATCACTGGCGTTGTTCAAATCTTCATTGGTTTATGGACAAGTAAAGCAGCCTCTTCTTTCCAGCTTATTGTCGATACTCAGGGAAGCGATATGGAAAATTTGATTGGTGCCCTTGGGGAACTTAGAAAACTTTATACACTCCAATACTGGCTGATATTGATAGCGGTCTTCTTTGTTGCTGTTGCACTAATTATGACAGTGATTTTTGGAACATTCCAAGTCACTCGATAACAGACGGTTGAGCGTTTCTTGGGATGGGAAATAAGTTCAGAAATAGGCAATATATCGCTTTTTACACCTATTTTTGAATCTTTAATTCTTAATTCCTCGCTCGCCATAGCGCAGTAGCCTTTCCAAAGTTGCCAAACGGTTATCCCAAACTTGAATTTGGTAGGGCTGCTCTATACCTTCCCGTTTCATCCATTGATTGAACTGAAATTTAAAAGCCTGGAGTGAAATTTTCGCCTTTGCCAGGTTATTCGCAGAAGGATTCGCAGCCAGCTGATTGAGCGTATTTGAGAGAGTCTCTGATTGTTTGCGCCATTCCGAGAGTGCTGGTTCCTTAATCCCAAACTGGTTAGTTTCTAAAAGAAAATCCCATTCTTTTTGGAGTGCCGCGTAACGAGTCGCAGCGGCTAGGAAAGGTTGGCGATAAGGCAGCGGTTCTGTGGATGATTTTATTTCCCTCCCCTGAGTGCGGCGGAAGATTCCTTGCAGATTTTCGTTGAGATTTTCGGCGGCAAATAGAGCGTAACCGCTGGCAGGAAAATTCCGCAGCGCTTGTATTTGATCGATTGCCACAACATCTGGCAGATTCAGTAAACGAATCGAGGGCAAAACTAGAGTTGAACCCAGTAGAGCCTGAGTAAGTAAAGGCTGTGCCAAACTCTGGAGTTTGTTAGTATCTAAAGCGTAAGTCATCGGCACCAGCAAATCTACATCTCCGCGCTGCGCCCAGACTTCCCAATGTTGTTGTAGTTTTTGCAAGCGCTCAGTTTCAGGAAAAGGAAACACTGCCGCTGACACAATCAGGTTTGGTTTTAAGGCGCGTAGGCTTCTCGATGCATCTGCTACAAAACTGTTGATGGCATTAGTGCGAAATTGCGTCCACTTTTGCCATAAATTGCGGTCTTTCGGCGAAATCTTTGCCGGATCGACCCCGTGTAACTGCTGAAATTGCTGACGAGCCGCTGTACCGTAGCCAAAAGCATAACCCGCACGGGGATCTTGAAAAGGATAGCGAATGTAATCGAACTGAATGCCATCCACTTGATAGTTTGTGGCAATTTCCCCCAACATCTGTATTAAGTAGCGCCGTACCTCCGGATTCGCCGGATCGAGAAACGTTTTTCCCGAACCCAAGTGGAATAAACGCCCCCGGTTATCGTAGCCTGCCCAGGTGGGATGCAGATCGAGTACCGGGCCGGGATACTCTTTCGGAAGCTTGACTAAGGTGTTATGACGCTGGTTGCCGACGGCGAAAATCCACACCCAGGCGTGCAACTCCATGCCGCGCTCATGAGCGAGTTTGACTGCGCTAGCTAGGGGGTCCCAGCCGCGTACCAAGGGATTCTGAATCTGAGCGACGCGACTGGGATAAATGGGATATCCCGCATTGACTGTTTCAAAAAAGACCGTGTTAAACCCTGCCGCTGCTAGTCGGTCGAAAATTTTTGCTAATTTTTGCTCCGAACCAGCGCTGACAATGGTACCCCGATCTAACCACATCGCCCGAATTTCTGACTGTCCTTGGGGTCGGTCGGTGGGATAGTTGTCCCAGAGAGTTCGTCGCGCCTGGAGCCATTGCTGTCGGGCAGCGCTGTAGTCTTTTTGGGCAACTAGCTGAAGAAATTGTTGCAACCCTGTCCGGGCAGTTTTGAGGGCTGATTCCTGATTAGAGCGTGAAGAAGTTTGAGCGATGAGCTTGGTTTGGGTTGAGGAATTATTTCCGTTTGCCGTTCCCACCTTATTCGTGGCGTTGGCAGTTAAGATTGCACTCTCAAAGCGTCCGATGAGCGCTTCCAACTCCTGGCGCATGGCGGTTGCTTGTCCGGCTGTGATGAGCTGGGAGCTTGGTTTTACTTCGAGTCCAGGTGGAGCCACTAAACCATCGGCGTTGACGTCTGCGGCTTGGGTTGCTGGGGCAGGAGGGAAAAGGATAGGGGTTCCCGACTGGGTGCGGGAAGCGGCAGGCGTCCCACCTGCCGCAGTCCCTGGAGAAACGGAATTCGTTGAATTTGGCTGCCCGTTTGGCGGGCGTGGTGTGGCAGCCGCAGTGGTTCCGGCTGGGGAGGAACACTGCTGGGGCGCATTGGTTGGTGCATTTTTGGCTGTTCTCACTCCCCCGTAGCGGTTCAGGGATGCCCGCAACCATGCGCTATCCAGGTTTGGGCTAGAGGCAGTATCGACACCCCAACGCCAGCCCAGAAAGACCGAGCGATCGGTGGTTACGACCGCCGGCGGATTTTCAACCGACTTCCAGACAGCAGCGGTTTGACTGGTCAATCCGGCGGGAATGATTACACCCCCTTGGGCGGTTCCGGCAAGTCCGTTCTGTTGCACCCAGCCCTGATTTTTAGCGGGTGCGGGTGCCAAGGTGGAGGGGCTTTGTAAGCCGAATCCCCAGTAAGCGCCAAAGAGCGATCGCAATTGCGATCGCACATTCGCTTGGGAAAGCGTGCCTAAAGGCCCAGTAGCGATCGCTCGCCCGCCTTTACCCATCCATTCTTGGATTGCTTGTACCTGTACGGCACTTAGGGTTTCAACATTCGGTAAAAATAAAACCTGCGTCCCGGCTAAATCTGCCGCCTGCCGGACTTGTTGTAAATCCACCACACAGTAGGCAACACCACTTAGTCCCAGGCGGGTTGTAATCCCCTCCCATTGGTTAGCATTGTCCTGAGTTTTCACCACTCCCAGTACACCCGGTGCAGCACTGGCAGGAAAAGAACTAAAAAATAAACAGGAAAAATTTACAACTAAAAATACCCAATTCCAAGCCTGAGATTTTTCCTTTCCCTGGCATTCCCGCTTCAAACCAAAACCACTCCTCAACACAAGCTGCTCCTGAAATAGCTGTTAGCGATTAGCTTTTCATCCTTAGCCATCAGTTATCAGTCATTACCCACAAACTAACGACTCATGACGAATCACCAATGACTTCTTTTAACAGCCAAGGGCTAATCGCTCATTCTAAGCAACGACCTCAGTTAGTCGCAACAAACTAATCACGAATGGCTAAGGACAAATCACAATGACCTTTTGACAGCGAACCGCTGGTTCTAAGCAACGACTTCGTTCACTGGAAAGCGGTCAATTAGATGAATTGCCCGATAGGCATTGCGCTGTAACGAATCTGAAATGTGAGGCACATGAGGAATTTGAGATAAGAAATCCACCGTCCGTCGCAATACTCGGACGACATCCCCTTCATCTAAGCTGGTGTTGGAGCAGAGTTGATCCCATTGAACGCCCAACGCCCACTGTTCCACCAAACCGGTTAAGTCATATTCCATCCAGACTGGTAGCGCTACGCGATACCGCCGCTGTAGTTGGAAGAGGTTGCGCCGCAAGCCCCGCAAACCTCCCAAAGCTTCGTCCATCTCAGCCGGTGCATCGTAGTGCGTCCAGCTATCCGGTCGCATCGTTTCGGTCACAAAGGAGGCACAAGCAGCGGCTAAGTGGTGGGGATCTAACTCGTCGAGTTTACCCGACATCAGGGCTAAAGCCATCCACAGCTCGTTGTCACCCCGAATCGCAGCAGCGGCTTCTCCTAGGGGTGTCGGCATCACGCCCTCTAGCCCGCCCATGCGTTGCAAAATTTCAATCAAGTCCATAAATTCTTCCCAGTGGCGTGCCAGGCTGTCTTGGAACAAGCTCTGAAGCTGGGAAATTTGGTCTAGTAATCCCTCTCGGCGCTGCTGGCGCTTGAGGAGGGCGGCGGGATTGCCCCATTGATGGGCAGGGTGATTTTGCAGTTGCGCTTCCACTGCGGCTACTTGCTGCTGTTGCGCGACCACTTCTGGGGCGGTATCTTCTTCGAGATCCGCATCCGGACGTCCGCAAGCGTCGTTCCGACAAGCCCAGCCAATTTGACGGGCAATGACCTCTGTGGATTCGGTGCCCTTCTTGCAATGACCGGGTTTTATCGGCATTTCCGGCGGGGGCTGTACGGATTTAACATTGGACACGCGGGGTAATTGGCTGCAAGCGACGACATCGGCAGCGGTGACTACATACCAGCGGTTATCTGCACCTAAGCAAATTAGGTAGGGCGATTGACCGGAACCGCGTGTTTTGGTGACTAAGACAGCGGGTACAGGAGAAGACACCGGAATGTGTTTCCCTTTTAAACTCAACAACGTACCGGGTTCTACAGAAGCGATCGCCATCGCAATTTCTCGCGATCGCTCGGCTTCGGCTTGGGTTTGTAAAATTTTCAGTAATCGGCGTTCTTCTCTAAGACGTTCCTGAAGCTTTTCATACTGTTGCAAGCTCTTATCGTCTACTGATGCCAGATCCGCTTCGATTTTTGCCAGTTCCTCGGATAAGTCAGCGATCGCTTTCCGAGTGGGTTCGAGATGCACAGTCGCCAAATACTGCCCGAAGCTGCGTTCTACTAACTCTCTCGCTTCTTCCAGACTATGAGTTTGCAGCAAGTTCAAAACCATGCCGTAGCTGGGGGTAAACTGGCTCACCAGTGGGTCAGGCCCGTTGGTTGCCAAATAAGCCGCTTCCTTTGAGCCTTCAAAAGGCGTCTGCAAGGTCACTACATGACCCGTGGTGTCCATACCCCGACGTCCGGCGCGACCCGACATTTGCATAAATTCGCTGGGCGTCAGCAGTCGGTGTCCCCGGTCGGTACGTTTGGAAAGGCTAGAAACTACGGTTGTTCGCGCAGGCATATTAATCCCCGCAGCTAAGGTTTCGGTGGCAAATACCACTTTTACCAAGCCCTCTTGAAACAGTTCTTCGACCAAACCTTTCCATGCTGGCAAAATTCCGGCGTGGTGAGAGGAAATCCCGCGCAGCAACGGTTCAACCCCGCCGCTACGCGCTGCTTCTGGATTGTGGGCTAAAAATGCTTCAACTTTCTGTTTTAAAAGTTTTGCTTCTTGTTCGTTTACCAGCGTCACTTCCCGCAATTCATCCACCGCCTTGTCACAACCCCGGCGGCTGAAGATAAAGTAAATTGCTGGCAGCATATCCCGTTTCCAGAGATGGCTCAGGACATAAACTAAACTTGGGCTGTCTTGCTTTTTGCCTTTTTCTTTAGTTTGTGGGCGCTTGGGCTTGAGTCGCGGATTTATTTTTTTTTGCGAGTCATCAAGGAGGGGAAACAGTCCTTTGGGATTGCAGAAGTGAAACTGCAAGGGAACGGGACGAAAATCGGAGTAAATCAGCTTGGTGGGGCCATGAACCCGATTTAACCAGTCAGTGAGTTGATCGCTGTTGGCGACCGTTGCCGAAAGCGCGACCAGCTGAATTTCGTGGGGACAATAAATAATGGATTCTTCCCAAACCGTGCCCCGCTGTCGGTCGTTCATGTAGTGGCATTCATCTAGCACCACGGCTTCTACACCCGTCAGGGAGGTACCGACTTCGCCGATGCGGGTGCCATAGAGCATATTCCGGAAAATTTCCGTGGTCATCACTAAGACTGGAGCATCCCGGTTGATGGACGTATCGCCGGTCAATAACCCTACCCGGTCAGCCCCAAAGCGATCGCGGAAGTCCCGTAATTTCTGGTTAGATAGCGCTTTCAGGGGTGTAGTGTAAAATACCCGCTTGCCGCGACTCAGGGCGCGGTAAATGGCGTATTCCCCAATCAGCGTTTTTCCCGACCCGGTAGGGGCACACACAACGACCGAGCAATCGGCATTTAACGCAGCGATCGCTTCCTGCTGAAACCGATCCAGTTCAAAGGGAAATAAGGTCTTGAGGTCTAGCTCTGGTATGGTAGTGGGCACGGTACGGTCAAATAGTTCCATTAAAAAATTGCAAACAGAATTCAGCCAAATCTCGCCATCAACTGTCTTCTTGTGCTTCCTTTAATTCTAAAGGACTTCCCAGGAATAAATTATCTTAACAATGGCTCTAGGGACGCGGTATTCAATGACTCCCAATGATGGCACATCGCTATTTTTTTAGGGAATTCCTTTCAGTGCAAATTAGCACCCAATCGGCGGGATGCACCAGATTCTCGACTTATCGATTTCGATCATGACGCTTGCCCTGAGAATCGTGACGCTATTTGCTTTTCTAGGTGCCATTTCCCGAAGCTAGTCTCTCAAGTCACTTGAAACCGCTTTACGAAACTTCAACTTTATTCGTAGCGGCAGAATAATAGAGCAATTGTCACTATAATAAATAATATAACTAAATTTTTTGGAAAAATTTCTTTAAAAAACCCTAATAATTGCGAATACCTGTCTATTTCTACCTAAATCTTTCTTCTGCTTTCACTGGCAAATTTGAGGTTTTTTAAAGACCTGCTGAAAAGCCTCTCAATCATTAAGTTATGCGAAATCGCGATCGCTCAAAAAGATGAAATCTAAAATCATCCTTTTGGCAGATAGATAAAAGCTGCGTTTAATCCTGACCCAGGCAACTGGAATGGGAAGAAATGGGTATCCACTTCTCAAAAAAGGCAGAAGTCGGATTCAAGATGATAGGCAAGAATTTTTATCGGTACTGATTCAGCAGTCAATTTGCCGTGTTGGGTTTCGTACCTCACCCCTCCACGCCCCCAACCGACAAAATGACACCGACAAAATGACATAGTTGAATTCGGTTCTCCTGCTAACTAACTGAATTGGTTTTCTAGTACCCAGTCCGAATGGGCGGGTTCCAAACCCCCCCAAACAGCCCTCAGTCCCTTATTTATCCTTCCTAAACGTCGGTGCCACAAGCCAACGGACACTACCCTGCCAGCATGACGGTGACGGATACCGCTCACCGAAAAATTTCCGATGGAAACCGGATCATCTATCAGCGATTGAAACAGGCGCTAAGTCTTGGTTTGCGTCGCCAAATTTTTGTGGCGGTATGCGACGACCTCACCTTGAGAAATCGTCTGGCTGCCCGATTACACGCAGAATTGGCGATTTCGGAAGACGGAAGAAGAAACAAGTCCAATCGCACTCATTCGTCTTTCCTGCCGAATCCTGGCTCCTTCCAAGGCTACCCCCGACTGGTTAGCCTGAACTTAAACTTGAGCCAGCCGCATCCCATCGCTCAGATCAATCGCTGGTTAGCCAAACACCCACCCCCTGACAACAACCCACCCGGATTTCAAATTTTGGGGGTGGAACTATTAACCAAGCAGCCAGCAACGGTACAGGGATTATTTCTGCGCTCTCTCAGGGGAATTGAGCGCAGTTTGCCGCGCTTAGAATCTAGCTTGTTGCTGTGGATGCCTCGCCCTTGGTTCCGGGCGATTCAGCAGTCGGCACCTGAGTTTTGGCGGTGTCACACCGGCTTATTTGAGTTTGAAGGGGAACCCACGCCTGTATCAGAAGAGACGTGGTATCCGTCTCTACAATTCTCAGCGCCCCGCGAACAAGCGGCTGAGCAAGAGACGGCAGTACCCCAAGAAAATCTGTGGCACATTCTGAACCGTGACTTCGCGAAATATGGCGAAACCCGTTCGGAAAAGTCGGTTTCAGACAATGGTTCTGGCAAGGAAGAGGTAGAAACGACGCCTCCGGGAGAGGAATCTCAGCATCCGGCGACAGATTCGCCAATCACTGCTTCTCCCCTACAAGAATCAGAAGAAAAGAGTGATGAATTAGCATCCATTCATCCTTCCCATCATGAAGTCCCTCATCGGGCGATTGAGAATTTGCCTCAGGTACAATCGTTGCAGGAAATTGCTCAACTACAGCAGCAATCCTGTCCGCCAGAGGCACTTGCTGAAGCTTATCTGAGGCTGGGGAATCATTACCGCGATCTGATTGAACTCGAACAATCAAATACCTCGCAAGAAAACCTGATCGTTGCCATCCAAGCTTACGAACAGGCATTGAGTTGGCTAGAGGCAGATTCGCCGCTGGTACCGGATACCCTTAATGACTTGGGCAATCTCTACTGGATGCTAGCTCGCTATCCAAGCAAAGTCGAGGAGATGCTTGTCTATCTGGAGCAAGGGATTCAAGCGTATCAAACCGCTTTAACCACCTTCAATCCCGATGAAGCGCCCCACACCTATGCCATGATTCAAAATAATTTGGGGGCGGCATACGGAGAAGTGGCTCGTTATCGAGATGCTGCCGAGAACTTGCAATACTCGATTGGCGCTTATCAGGAAGCTTTGCGCTATCGTCCTTCCCAGATGGAGCCGCTCAAATATGCGGCGACGCATAATAATTTAGGTACAGCTTACTGGCATTTAGCGCAGCAGCAGCAGCCGGTGACAAACTTGCAACAAGCGATCGCATCTTATACAGAAGCGCTGTTGTATTACAATCCGGAGCAAGAGTCGCTTAGCTGGGCAATGCTGCAAAACAACATCGGCACCGCCTACTGGAATCTCGCCCAGTACGAACAACCCGCAACCTATTTAAAACTTGCTATCGATGCTTACTTGAATGGACTAAAATATCGGACGCCAGATGTAGTCCCGGCAGCTTGCGCGGCGACGCAGAATAATTTGGGTACGGCTTACTGGCATTTGGCAAGCCAGGTAGAAACTAAGGTGGAGGCGCGACAGGAATATTTGCAGTCGTGTATTACAGCCTATGAAACTGCGATCGCGCTTGTCCACCGGCTGAGCCAAAACACTCCCCCAGTCCCGGTTACGTTTGATGCCTCTGCCACCTACAATAATTTGGGGCTGGCTCACTACCAGATGGCGACGGATAAGCAGTTCGCTTTGGCTCAGGGTTCGCTGTTAGAGCATCTAGAGGCAGCGTTACACAACCATTTGCAAGCATTGCGGGGCTTTAGCGCTCAACCTGATGCCTACGAATCCACTTTGTCTTATGTTGTGCAGACAATCCGGGCATTTTTCCGCGAACGTGGCTTACAAGGTCAAAATCTCGCCCTTTCCAAGGTTCCAGGTAAGCTGTTGCCAGAATTACTGCGACGGTTGTAATTCCCATGCACTGAATCAATCTGCTTCCGGAGAAATCGCAATCCTATTCGAGCTGTGAGACGTTAGCCCTTCAGATCCTCGACTTCAAGAGAAGTTGGGGATTTCTTCTTTGGAAATCATTTAGCAGTGCTAGAGCTTGGAATCTAAAGCAAAATCGCGATCTTGCTAACGAAAAATTATTTTCATTTATTCCAAGATATTGAAGAAAATGAAGCTTTCCCAGACTCCTGCTACACTATTGTGGGGAATGAACCTATGAAAGATTTTCTGGAAGCTGAATTAGTTACTGACTTGTTAATAATGACTTTCAAAAGTTTTAATGAGTTATTAATTGCCTAAAGCTAATTGAAACCATTTTTATGAATGGTGGAAGCCAGTTTATTCTTCTTAGCGGGGGCACTGCCATGCCGTGTCCCTAGCGCTCCCTCCATCAATTTGCCGTCACCCAATATCCCTAAATCTATACCGTGCAGAACATACCTCAAGATGATTCACCGAATGTTCCTGTCCAAAGAAATTGGTATTTAGTGACATTAACTCAGGTGTCGAAGCGTGAATTATTTTGCAAGCAAATTTTACACGCGATAGAACAAGAGAAACTACAAGATGTGATTTTAAGAGTGGAAATGCCAAAAGAATCTGTATATCAGAATTTGGTATTGCTGGAAACAACGAGTTTCAAAGCTCTACGCGATCGCTTGCGACAGCTAGACTACGATCCCAAAATTTCGCCTAAACCTTTAACTTCCGAGCAAGTTAACCGGATGTTGGGCTTATAAAAAAGCAGTAGGGGCAGGAAAACAATCCTGCCCCTACGTTTATGGATTAGCGGAGAAAATCGGTAACTTTAACGACCGGAAACGGCTAAAGCGCCAGCGATCGCGGAAACGATTCCAGACACAGTTGCCGTACCAAACAGCCACCAAGCGGCAGAGGCAGCAGCTTTGCGAGTTTCTTCCGCTTGCCGCTGCGCTTGATACTTCACTTCGTCTAAGCGGCGTTGCGCTTCCTGTTGGAGGCGATCCACCCGTTGCAGGACGCTGTTGCGTGCGCCTTCAATTTGATCGACGAGCCGGTTAGCATCTTCCTCGGAGATATCCTCGCGGGAAGACATGATAGCAACCAGAGTATTGCGATCGAAATGGGAGAGGCGATCGCGCAACGCATCAAACCCAGCTTGCGGATCGTCAAACAACTTGCGAACATCTTTCTTGATGCTGTCATAGTTGAGTTCTGGGCGATCCAGCGAGTTGAGGTAGTTGCGAATTTGGGCAAAAATCCCGTCAATTGTCTGTTGAATTCGCCGTTGAATGCTGCGAATTTGCTCCACAAATTGATCGCGTACCGAGAGGACTTGATCCACAATTCGGGCAGCTTCTTCCTCAGAGATATCCTGCCGTTGCGACAGCAGAGAGATCATCGTGTCGCGGTCGATGTGAGATAGGCGATCGGTCAGACTCTCAACTCCGGTGCGCGGATCGTGCAGCAACAACTGCAAATCGCGCTTAATTGCTTCTGGGTTGAGTTCGTCTTTGCCAGTATTCCGCAGGTAGTCTTGCAGCGTGCTTTGGAAATCTTGGATTTGTGCCTGCGTCCGGGTGGCAAGGCGACGAGGCGCTCTGACGATGTTTTTGATCGTCCCCTGCACCTGATCGATGACCTGATTTACTTGCTCCTCGCTTAGGTCTTGCCGTTGGCTCAGTAGCTTCACTAGGGTATCGCGGTCTACTTGAGATAGCCGTTGCCGCAGTGCCGTCGCACCTTCTCTGGGATCGGAGAGCAGCCTGGTCAAATCCCGCTGGATGCCTTCAGGATTCAGTTCGTCTTTGCCAGTGTTCCGCAGGTAATCTGCTAGAGCAGTGCTAGTTTTGTCTACCTGCTCTTTGGCTTTATCTACGACCATTTGCGGTGCTTGGACAACGCTGCCCCAAGAATGTTGCACCTGATCGATGATTTGATTTACCTGGTCCTCGCTCAAGTCTTGTCGCTGACTTAGTAGCTGAACTAAGGTATCGCGGTCAAAGCGAGAAGCTCTCGACCGAAGTGCCCACATTCCTGCCTGCGGGTCGTTCAGGAGAGTTTTGATATCTCGCTGGATGCCTTCAGGATTCAGTTCGTCTTTGCCAGTGTTCCGCAGATAGGACTCTAAATTGACCCACACTGCCTCGGTTTCCGATTGAATTCGGTCTCGGAGGGCTTGGGATTCGATCAGCACCCGATCGCGTGATTGTTCTAAATTCGTAGCGATCGCGTCAGCTTCTGTCTCGCCGATGTCTTCGCGTCCCCGCAGCAATTGCATCAAGGCATAGCGATCGTACAAAGCAAGACGACGCTCAAGGGTGTCATGGTCAGCATCTGCGTCTTCTAGCACCTTTTTGAAATTGTCGTTAACGCCTTCTGCGCTCAGTTCTGTCTTGGGTGCTGTTCGGATATAATCTTCAACTCGGCGGCGCAGGTCTTGCGTCCTTTCTTCTTCTTCAGCTGCCCGCACTGTCACCAAAACTTCTTGCCGGATGCCTTCCAATTGATCGGAAATGTCGTTGATTTTGTCTTGGGTAAAGACGCCCCGTTGTTGCAACAGGTTGGCAAAATATGACTTGTCTAGTTGCTCCAATTCCCGGCGAATTGTCCCCGGATCTCCTTGGGGGTCGTAGATGACTTCTTTGAATTCCCGGTTAAGTCCTGGTCGGGTAATCTGCCAGGAGTACGTGTTGAGCAGGTAGTTGTCTACATCTGCTCGAATGGTGCTGTAGGGGAGTTCTGGTTTAACTCCTGCTTGAGTCGCTAGTTTGTCGGTTTGCTCGGTTACTTTGTCTTTAGCTTTCGAGAGGGAACTTAAGATGGTTTGCACATCTAAATCTGAGAGATCCGTGCGTCCCATTGCTAATCCCATCAGGGTCGTTAAACCCTGTTGAACGCTTAGCTGAATTGGACCAGGAGCTGCGTCGTCGGCTGCTTTTTGATCGGCTTTTTTAGAGTCGCGCGTCTCTGCAATCAGCTGGTCGAGTTTGGCGTTGATATCATCTGACTTTACTTGACCCGGTTGTGCAGACTTGAGATAGTTGAGCAGTTCGCCCATCCGATCGGTTTGTTGTTCTCGCGATCCCACGGCTTGCCGCCATACGCCTTCGAGTTGGTCTACGATGCGGTTAAGGTCTCGTTTCGAAAGGTCTGTGCGATCGCTTACCAAATTTACAAATGTTTGGCGGTCGATGTTACGAAGATTATCGGTGTTAGCGATCGCTTTTAGTTGCGGGTCGTTGAGCAATCTTTCAAATTCACCCCGAATCTTTTGTATATCGAGTTCAGGGGGACGCAAGGACCCTAAATAATCCTCCAGCGTCTCGCGGATGCTGGCAGGATCGATTCCCGATCCCAGTTCTCGCCGCACGGCTGCTGCTGCTGCCTCTGCGGTTGACACAACTTGATTATTCACAGCTTGTGCGCCGATTGCTGCGGTTGCTGTGCCGACAATTGCTTGGAAGCCGCTGGTTGCAGTATTAACAACTGAACCCACTAACGATCCCACTGTCGTTGAACTTACCCAAAATAGCAGGCAGAAGTAGGTTGCCCAAATTACCAGACCGATAATGGCACCCAAGCCGCCACTGCTAATCAAGCTCAGTTTCACTGCCAGGAAACACGCGATCGCTAACGCAATGGTGACTGTCACCAGCGTCCAAATTCCGACTGCTGTCCCTATTTTGCGAATTGTCCCTCCCAAACTTCCAGATTCATCCCGATCGGAATCTGAATCTGATTGATGCCCCAAGTAAGAGATCCCGGCGGCGACTGAGAGGTTGGTTAACAATAATTGCAACGCAAAAGCTAACACTATCCCAGAAATCAGCGCTACAAAAAATTGAGGCCCTGAAAAGACAAGTGCCGCTTCTTCTGGAGTATTCACCGTTGGATCGACTGGTGTAACTTGAGCGAGCCAAAATAGGGTTTTGTACATTCCCATGAGTATTCCCGTACTCTCAAACATGATATTTTCTTCCTCAAAGCAAATCCCGCGCAAATTATAAATTAAGGTATGTTGAGTGGTCAAAATCTGCAAAAAAGACCACACTCTGAAACACCCGTTTGTCAAAAAAACGAGTGATTATCTTTCTGGTTTCTTTGTACTCATCTACTTAAGTAGTTACTCTGTATGTATCGCCTAACTCCTCTCTGTACGCCAGAATCGTCGAATCGGTCACTACAAAGCATCCTCCTGAGGTCTGAAATGTATACCTGTGGCAGGATGGAGAGAGTAAGGGAGTAAGCCGCGAGCAATAAAACTACATTTGCAGACCTTTTCCTAAAACACGCTGCTGCTTCTTTCCATAAGCACCTTTATCTAGGCGATCTGCTCCGAAACCATGACGTACAGTTTAACTTAAGGAGTGGAGCAATAACCTTTAATGAAAGTTTATCTTCTATCCAAATTTTAGGAACTGAATCAGAAGCTAGAGATACTTAGCTCAGGGCTTAGACTGAACGAATAAAATAATATATCAGATGCTTTTATGCAAGCCCCTATCGGTGTAAAATCGTTAAATATCTGAGAAAACACCAGGAATTCATTGTTCCAGGATTGTTTCTGATTCGTGAAGTAACCGCCCATTTTCTGAGATTTTTTTGAGAGAAGGTGCAAACGGAGCTTGCAAAAGTAACAGATATTCTCCATATCTTTAGAACTATAATGCTTGATTCATTCTTATCATAAATATCAAATTTAAATGCAATATGGTCATTAAGTAGAATTCCCTTAAAAGGTATAACTTAATTTTTAAGCTAATTATCCAATATTGCCAGCACCTATATTATCAGTTATTTCGATTTGGTAATTTTAGTAGATGTATTGAAAGTTTTAATTGTATTTGTAAATAAAAATTTAACTCTTGTTAGTTTTGATGGTTATAAACGTCAAAATCAACTGATTAACTGGGAACTTAACGAACATTTTAATATCAAAGTAATAATTTTATATTCCTTGAAGTGAAAGCTGGTGAGGGGTAATACGGTTTGGCTAGAAAAAGAACGTGAAAAAGTGCTATATCTCTATATCTATAGCGTTTCTCAGATGGCTGGAACATATTGTGGTTCTCACGTTCGGTAGCAGATTTTTGATTGCCATTCCCGTGCCGATGTATCTCATACCAATTCTCTGTAAAGATGCGCTTAATAATAGAATAATAGAGCTTCCGTGGCAGGCGAGCGAGCGGGTGAAGTGGAGTGAGGACTTTGTGGGAGGCATCTCGATGGCAATGGGAGGCATCTCGATGGCAAGCTGTTGACGAGCGCATCGGACTAGTTAGTGCTTGCCAGCCTGTTTTCAGCGTTTGCCTTTGCTCGTTTGCGATCGCTCTTGACACGCAAAACACTATCTATTTATTAAGCGCATCTTTAAAAAGAATTGGTATCACCTCTTTTTTCCTCAGCCCTTTTTGCCTCACCTCTCAGTCCTCAGTCCTCACCTCTCAGCCCTCAGTCATCTCTCCTCCCTTCTCTTACCAAGGGTTGCCAATCAACGTGAAAGCTGCCCAGTAGAAAGGATGCTCAAGACTTCTATTTCCCAGTCCAGCCATTGAGGGTGGCAAGGGAAAGCTGCCATTGAGGGTGCGGAGTTGACCTCCCTCTAAGCGCACTTTGCCTTTGAGCATTGCCACCTGTGCCTGACGCACCGCCTCCGCCTTGATGGGCGCTTTTTTCAATTGTTCGTAGAACTCTGTCATCAACCCCAAAGTCCCTTCATCGCTGACGTACCAGAGACTCGCTAGGGCTGACTTGACGCCTGCCTGCACTGATAACCCGGCAAAGCCTAATTCTGCCTGTTCATCTCCCAAGGCTGTGCGACAGGCACTTAGCACCAGCAATTCTACAGGAGGGTCATTCCAACCTAACTCCCGCAGCTGATCCAATCTCAGCTTGGTGTCCCACAGCTGAATATAGGAATTGCTCGGGTTCCCTGACTTAAATTCCCCATGCGTGCCTAGGTGAACAATTCCGAAAGGTTCTTGCTGACGCTGCGCCTTAAGATTTTTCAGAGTGAAGGCATCGTTGAGGAAAGATTTACCCGACCATAGGGAAGAGGCGATAATGGACAATTCCACGGGCACGGCGGGTAAGGGGTTTTGGTTAGTAAATTTGGCTGCTCCCATTGCCAGGACTTGGGTTTTTTTAATATCCCGGTAACGAGTATCGGTTAGGCTGAGACTCGGCATGAGTCCGACGCTGTATTTTTCCACTAGGAATTGTTGACCGTCATGGAGGGCAGCAACCGGAAGACTCCGCAACCCTGTATCCATGAGGAAAACCAAATTATCGATCTTGCTAGCTTCTAAATCAGCTTTTACGGGTGCTATCAACCACTTATAGAGTTGTTGGGAAGAATTGAGGTAACGGTTTGTTTTAAGCGGCTTAGTGATTTCTGAGCGAAATTCCTGGGCGACTTTGAGAACTTGACGGCGTGTTACCCCTGTGACTCTCCTGCGAATTGGTGGCTTTTTAGCTGTCACAATGACGAGTTCGAGTTGGTCGTTATCCTGCGGTAGGGGATTGTTTGACGATTGAGCTGGAAGTTGAGCTAGCTGATTTAGGGCTAATCCCTGAGAGTTGAATTGCCAAAGAATATCTAATTGTGGCGCGGGATAAGAGAGTTGACTTTTATCTGCTGCTGTTCCTGGTGTAACTGTTGCAGGCACAAAAGCAACATAAATGAGTGCCGGTTTCACTCCAGTTGCTTTCTCAATTTCGTTAAGAATTTCACGCGCCTCATCCAAGGTTTTTAAGGGAAGATCGGGAGCGAGTCCCAAATATTGCTGGAATTGCCTTGTAAACTCTTGGTCGATTTGAGCAACAACCGGATCGATTTCGACTGAGGCAAGGGTTCTCGTTGCCGGTATTCGTGTCAGTGGCGTCTCCTGCGGTGGTGATAATTCGCTGGAAAGTGGCGTTGGGGAAGGTGTTGGCGTGGGGATTGGCGTAGGAATTGGCGTAGGAATTGGTGTGGGGATTGGCGTGGGAATTGGTGTGGGGATTGGCGTGGGAATTGGCGTGGGAATTGGTGTGGGGATTGGCTCAGCTACATTGATGGTGAGCTGTTGCGGGGCGGAGAAGGAAACGCGATCGCTCGCACTAATTGTAAAGGCATTGAGCAAACCAGTCGCACCCGTAGGCGGTGTGTAAACTAAAACATCGCTCAACGACAAAATGGTTCCCGGTACGATGACGGTACCATCTTGTTTGGTCAGCGTTCCCCCATTAATGGCATCAATGCGTATTGAGGTAAAATCGCTATTTGCATCGGTTATAGATGGATTTAAACTCGCAACAGTGAATGTAATCGACTGATTTTGTGGAGTATCCGTTAGCAGAGTATTTGCGGTCAAAGTCGGTGCTTGGTTAATAAAGGTTATCTGAATCCCATCAACACTAGGATTGCCCACCTCGAAGGTATTGTTATTGGGAATCAGCGTATCGATAGATGGAATTATTTGTGTAGGAGAAGAAGAAATTAGCTCCCCATTCCCACTACTTCCACCCGTGTCAATCGCTCCTTCCGTACCGTTGTTAGTCTTATCGCCGACGATAAATTGAAAGTTATCTTGCCCCCCATCATGCTGGATGAAAACCGAGCCTCCTAGAGTCACTCCACTGGTGAGGATAGTTGCCGAAGTTCCGCCAATTATATTCAGTCCCTTAACAACTCCTAGGGAAGATATTGTGACATTACCACCGCTGAGTGAGCCATCGATTCCATCTACTTGTTCTTTAGCTTGGGTATTAATTGTATTAAAGGTAATATTGCCATCTGTTGTTAAGGTAACTAACCCACCTAATGCATTAGTAACCAGATCGGAAAAATCTGGATCGGGAGGGGGGGGATTAACAGTAGCAGAGGAATTAATGTTGCCGGCGATTATATCGTCCTTAGCTGTGAATTTGACCGCACCCCCTGTAGCAACGATGGGGTCAGTAGCAGAGGAATCAATATCGCCGGTTTGAATACTACCTTGGGCATCTAAGGTAACTGAGCCGCCTATCGCATCGAATAAAGCGGCACCACCACTTGTTTGGCTAACAACAGCAGAGGAATTAATGGCATCTGTTTTAAGATTGCCTCCAGATGTTATCTTGACGTCACCCCCTGTAGCTCCTGGATTATCTCCAAGGAAAAATATGTCAGCTTTTGCAAAAGAATTAATTGTGCCTGTAGTGATGTTACTGCCAGCTTCTAAAGTGACTGCGCCGCCTGTAGATTGAAAATAAGAGGTGGAGGAGGAATTGATATCGCCATTAACTGTAATTGTGCCGGTGTTAGTAGTTAAACTCACCAGACCACCATCATTATTATTATTAGAGGAAGTAATATCACCTGTAAGAATGTTCCCATTAGTGGCATCCAGGATGATACTTCCACTGTTCGCGTATAAGTTAGAGGTGTCTAGATTGCCGGTAGCGATCGCGCCGTTGCTACTGGTAAGTTGGATATTGCCACTATTGGTATTGATATTTCCAACATTGATACTTGCTCCTGAAATCGAGATATCTTTTCCATTAGTCTGAATGGTGTTCGCCGTATTTTGCATCACAAAAGATCCAACACCATCTTTATTAGCATCCGCAGTAAAAGTAATTGACGTGCCAGACGCGTCGTACAAGGGTTGGAAGTTCAGAACGCCGTCACTTGTAAGATTATTTATGGTGATGTTGTCAGTCGCTTGCAAAATCACATTGCCATAAGTAATTGCTCCCTCCAGTTCGGTTTCCGAGATCGTCAAATTTGCACCAGGGCTGTCATTAAAAAGGATTTGACTATCTCCTAAACCGAATTGACCGGAGGGCGGTGTTCCAGCACTTTGATCCGTTATCGTGATGTTGAGTGGATCGAGTAGTAAGGTTCCCGCCTTACCTTGTGGCGCAAGCGTATCCACCGTGCCTTTGAAAGTTAAGCTTTCCTTGCCTGAAACTTCCACAAATCCGCCATTGCCGGAATTATTGCCACCACGGGCACTAATATTGCCGTAAAATTCAGTTGCCTTGTCAGACCAAACGATCGCACGACCCCCATTACCCTTGTTCTTGCTATCGACATCGATCGAAGAATCTGGACTGATATATGTTCTAGAGGCATTTGGTACTGTGCCCTTCCCTTGATAATCGCCGCCAATTAGCACCGTTCCGCCGCCAAGACTGCCGGAAGCGTTGATGTTGGCACCCACCAGCCCTACTTTGTCACCCAGAACCTGCACTTTACCGCCAGTCTGACCGGATGCGTTAAGGTTGCCAGCTACAATCGCAGTACCTGTATCGGTGGGGATTGCAACGCCAGATCCCGTGAGTACCACTTGACCTTTACTATTAACAGTGAGTTTAGTCGCATTCCCAATTTTTCCGCCAGTCAGCAGCTGCGGTACGGATTGAGGATTAGGGATAGGGGATTGGGGATTAAAATTCTGAGTTGCGACCTCCAAACTGAGTAGGTTTCCAGGTTGACTAATCCGCACGGATTTTCCGCCGGAAACCGCTGCCACAGTAATATTTCCTTCTGGTGCCAAAAGTTGCCCAGTATTAACGATAGTGCCACCGAGTAAGGTGAGATTTTTCCCCTGTCCTACTGCTAAGTTTCCAGAGTTAACGATGGCACCGGGTTGGGGAGCCGTGAAAGCAAAAGTGCTGGGATTTCCTTCTAAAGCGGCATAATTATTGTTACCGATGGCATTAAACCAATTATTGCCAAAGCCGATACTGTTGGCGGTGGTGGCAGTGAAAGATGCAGGCACATTTAGACTAGCGTTGTTGCCAAATACAATTCCGGCTGGATTCATCAAAAATAAGTTTGAATTGCCGCCAGTGACTTGAATTAAGCCATTAATGACGGAGACATCTCCACCCACAACTCGACCGAGAATATTCTGAATGCTGGGGGTGGATAGGAAGTTGGCAATCTCACCTTGATGGAGATCAAATTGGTTAAAGCTGTGGAAGAGATTCTCACCTTGGCTTGATAGCTTACCGCCAGTGATGTCGAAGCGATCGCCATTGACGTTGACAAGGGTACCAGTGCCATCAGCAGCCGGAATGATGGGTTGTGCCAATGCTTTTTCTAAGCTGATGACTCCTGCTAGAGGCAAGGCTGCCATCACTAAGCTAACTTTTCTCACTAAGGGTTTCATAATTGCTCTCTCTTCCAGATATTAAGAAATATTGAACAACCAATCGCAGTTCTGCTTTGCCGAAGTCACTACGTTTTTGTTTACACGGGTTGTTCCTTTAACCAATCGCTAACTGTGATGTACTTTCTGGACAGTTATTATACTGCTGTTATAACTTATCTCAAACAGGATTGTCTTCAGGAACTAAAAACAACCAAGTCTAAGAAAAAAGTTTTTTTAGAAGAATTTGATGAGACTTATGGATGAATTTAATTTTATCGGAAAATACTGACAAAAAAGCGTCTATCCCCACCTTAGTATTTTGAAAGGAATTTTCTGCAAAAATAAAATCATAATCGTCAAAAATGATCGTGCCGCCAACTTTAACAAGCGCCCAAGTTAAAACTGCATCTTCCAGAACATCGCTGGCTAGGTGGGAGCCATCAATGTAAACTAAATCATAAAAACCCAAGGGTAACAAACGCAATATTTGTTGAGATTTACCTACTATTTTTCGTACCTTTTCCGCTGCACCCGTACGATTTATATTAAAGTCAAATCGCTCTTCTATAGAGCTTAGATAGTCACAATCATATCTTTGATGTTCTAAGCTACCTGCAAAGGTATCTATACAGGTAATTTGGCTAGAACTATCTATTAAAATATTTTCTAAAAACCAGCAAGTAGATCGCCCCTCCCAACTGCCTATTTCTAAAATATTTAATCCAGGTATTTTAGATAAAGGTTTAAGATGCTCATTCAAAATATCAAGGTTGCGGCTAAACCAGTCTGTAGAAAATTGATAACCTTTCAATATTGTCTCAATTTGATAACGAGCTTTTGAAAATTCAGGCTTGATTGTTAAGAGTTTACGGTAATAGCTCATTGCCTCGGCAACTCTACCCTTTTGCTGGAAAATCATGCCTAAATCGTAGTAGGCTTCAGGAAAGTCAGGTTTAACTTCCAGCGCTTTCTGATAACAAGCGATCGCTTGTTCAATCTGTTCTTGCATCCACAATTTTGCTCCCATTTTAAAATAGGCTTCAGCTAAGAGGTTTTGCGATCCCTGGTAGTTACTTATATCCCCTTGAACAGAGAAAAGTTGAGCAGATGTCTGCAAATCGGCGATCGCTTCTGGATAGCTACCCAATTTAGAATGGGCATTCCCCCGGTTATTGTAGGCGGCGGCAAAGTTAGGATTAAGCTGCAATGCCAGAGTATAATCGTCAATCGCTCCTTGACTATCTCCTAAATCGAAGCGTGCGACACCTCGATTAGTGTAAGCTTCAGGAAAATTAGGATTGATATTCAGCGCCTGAGTGTAATCCTCAATTGCTTTTTGCCCATCGCCAAGTCTGGAGCAAGTATTACCCCGATTGTAATAAACAACAGCATCATGGGGATTGAGATACAAGATTTGGCTATATTCCTCGAAAGCTTTTTGATGATAAATTTGCCAAATTCTCTGTACCGTTAAATGTCTTTCCTGGCGGTGATGTCTGTAAGTTTGGGCTTCGTGCTGTCTCCAGATAATCACTTGTTCGGCAACAGAAATCCCGGTTTGACCAGAGAGGAATAAGCTTAAAAATAAAGTGCCAGTTGAGAGATATTCGGTTTGCACTAGGTTGAAGATGCGGGGCAAGTCTTGTACCCAGTCTCCAATCTTGAGGCTGAAGCAGGGAGGGCAGAATTTTAAATTAGCGATCGCTTCTCGAAATAATTCATTTCCCTGGGCTTGATAAATTGGGGAAGGCACATCCTTGAACTGCCCGATAACCGCTGTATAAGGTAATGCTAAGGATGCATTGAGAAAGTTTGGTAAACTCTCTAGCGCCTCATCATCCCCATCTAGAATAAATACTTGTTTTACATTTTCTCTTTTTGCATCAGCCAGAGCCTGTATCAGCGTAGAAGCTGGCCCTTTATGCTCTAGGCGTCTAATTTGGCATCTATTTTTAACAGCAGCCAAATTAGGAAAAATATTGCTTCCATCATCGTATACAACAATATCAAAATCTCCCTGAATCGAACGGATAGCCCGTTCTAGATAGGGATAGCTAGGATCGTAATATCGAATAATGATCCGTGTCATCGCCGTCAACTTAAGAATACAGAACAGTGTTCATCCCACACCAGTCGCTCAAAATTTCCCTAGTCTGAGTCATGATGCTTTCGTTGCCACACTCCAAGTAATTTTCGTGTATCTGTCATAAGGAGTAGGGAAGCCCTGCCCTTACTGGCATCGGAAGACTCTAGAGATTGTGAAATTTAATTGTCTCCAATGATACTTTGCAACTTTTGGCAGTAATCTGGGATCTTTAGCCCAGAGTCTTTGCAGCACCTAGTGATGTTGTAGGCGATCGCGCATCCAGAGGGCGATCTGCTCACATCTGCGACTCTAATTGTTGTAACTAATTGGAAAATTCAGAAAATTCTATCAATCGCGCCATTTTCCGGCTGATAACCTTAAGCAGTAGGCTCTCTGGGGTTCTCTCTGTCTTAGGTCTTCTTGCTTATTTGTTAATATTTTGTTACAAACAAGAGAGTAAGCACTCTTATGGACGCGAAACATTATGTTAGGCGGCCTTACTGGTTTCACAAACAATACTGGCACTGATTGGGGAGAACGCCTCCTCAATACAGTCGCTAGCAAGACTATTCGCCACATGTTTACCCAGAGTGAGTCTGTGGAAGTTGCTGTTCGCTGCTATCCCTCCAGCAAGCTTTTGCAGGGCAGTATTGACAGCTTCAAAATGAGCGGTAGTGGTCTTGTGATTCGCCGCGAGTTTCGCACCGAGGAGATGTCGTTTGAGACAGACGCCGTCTCGATTGACTTCAGCTGTGTAATGCAAGGTCAGATTCGCCTTAAGCAACCTACTCAGGCAGTTGTACAGGTGACGCTAACCCAGGCAGATATTAACCAATCCTTTCAGGCAGAACTGGTGCAGAAGCGCCTGCAAGATATTTCCACACCAGCTTTGACAGATTTATCTGGCGGTCAGCCCGTTTCCTTTACCGAAGTCCAAGTACAGCTACTGCCCGAAAACCAAGTGCAAATTTTTGCAAAGGCAGATTTGGGCGAAAAAGGATTGGTGCCACTCAGCATGAAATCAACCTTAAGCGTGGAACGGCGACGTCGAATTCGGTTTAAAGATCCTCAATTTCAGGCAGAGGCGGTGCCAGAAGAAACACGGGAGATTTCTCAGACGTTGACCTCGGCATTTTCTGAAATTTTAGATAACATGGTCGATTTGGATCGCTTTAATCTTGACGGCGTAACCATGCGAATTAACCGTTTGGAAACCCAAGGAGATAAGCTAATTTTCAGTGGCTATGCCCAAATCGAGCGCGTTCCCAATAATCCTTGATTGTAGTCAATCGTCATGGGTTACTGGCAATCGCAGGGTCAGAACCGCGTTAAAAGGAACAGGGATAAGGAACGAGGATTGAACACCTCTGTTCTATCCTTAATTCCTAAAGGTCAGCGATCGCACAACTGTGTCTTAACCTCTCAGCCTTAGGATAACAGTAGTGTTATCTGGGAGATATCTTGTGACTGCTGGAACCTCACCCCCGCAGCTTCAGAGAGAGTTAGGGGTTTTGGGTGCCACGATGATGGGTTTGGGTTCGATCGTGGGCACGGGCGTGTTTGTCAGCATCGGCATTGCCGCCGGAATTGCAGGACCGGCGGTAATTTTGGCGATCGCGATTGGAGCCGTCGTGGCAACCTGCAACGGTCTCAATAGTGCCCAGTTAGCAGCGAATCACGCCGTCAGCGGTGGCAGCTACGAATATGGCTACAAGTATCTCAATCCGAGTCTGGGTTTTACCGCAGGCTGGATGTTTCTCTTGGCAAAAACTGCTTCAGCAGCAACGGCAGCTTTAGGTTTTGCTGGCTACTTGCTGAATGCGACGGGTTTGTATGGGCGGGGATTTCTGATTCCCACGGCGCTAGCTGCGGCGATTTTGATGGCTCTGATTGTTTTGAGCGGGATTCGCCGCTCTAATCGCGTCAATATTGCCATCGTGTCGGTGTCGCTGCTCTCTTTAATTTTCTTTGTCCTTATCTGTCTACCGCGCGCCACAGAGGTTGGTACAGAAAATCTCACGCCATTTTTCAAAGGTTCTCCGGCGACGGTACTCCAAGCCAGTGCGCTGATGTTTGTGGCTTACACGGGTTATGGAAGGATTGCCACGTTGGGCGAGGAAGCACGGGAACCCCGGAAGACAATCCCAATCGCGATGATTGTTAGCCTGGGGGTGACAATGCTGCTTTACATGGCAGTGGCAACGGTTGGCATTGGGGCGGTCGGGACAGAAATTTTGGGCAAAGCAACCCAGGCACAGGCAGCACCCCTCGAGGTGGCAGTTCGCAGCGTTGCCGGTTCAAGAGGTGCGGCGATTTTATCAATTGGTGCGATCGCGGCGATGCTGGGGGTACTATTAAACTTGATTTTGGGTTTGTCCCGCGTGCTGCTGGCGATGGGAAGACGCCGGGATATGCCCAGAATTTTGGCACGGCTAAATCGGCAAGGAACGACACCCGATTTAGCGGTGGTCGTGGTAGGAATTGCGATCGCCCTTTTAGTTCTGCTTGGCAATGTCAAAACGACTTGGTCATTCAGTGCCTTTAACGTCTTGATTTACTACGCAATTACTAATCTGGCAGCATTAAAGATGCCAGATTCAGAACGGCTCTATCCCAAATGGATAGCCTGGGCAGGTCTAGGATCTTGCCTGTTCCTGGCTTTCTGGGTAGAGCCGCAAATCTGGCAAATGGGTCTGGGATTAATTGTCGCTGGTCTAATCTGGCACCAAGTCAGGCAAAGAGTTAGGGAGTTATGAGTTATTAACTCATAACTCCCTAACTCAAAACTTTTCCTAGCGACCAACACCGATGTATTGGAAACCGGCGCTTTCTATTTCCTTCCGGTTGAGGAAGTTACGACCATCAATCATCACCGCGTTGTTCATCAGCTTAGACATTTTGCTGTAGTCTAGGGTCTGGAACTGCTGCCAGTCTGTCACCAACACAAGGGCGTCACAGCCATCAGCCAGCCGTTCGGGATCGGTTTCCACCATCACGCCGGTTAACCCATGACGCATCCCAGTTGAAGAAACAATTGGATCGTAGGCTTTCACTTTCGCTCCCAGCCGGTTGAGTTGCTCGATGAGATTGAGCGCTGGAGCATCGCGCATATCATCGGTATCGGGTTTGAAAGTCAGACCTAGCAATCCCACCGTTTTGCCTTTGAGGATTTTTAGCGCCTGTTGCAGTTTTTCGATCGCAATCACGCGCTGGCGCTGGTTGACACTCACAGCAGATTTGAGCAGTTGAGCTTCATAGCCGTAGTCGTCCGCGGTATGAATCAAAGCCGAGACATCTTTCGGGAAGCAGGAACCACCCCAGCCAATCCCAGCTTGCAAGAACTTGTTACCAATCCGAGAATCCAAACCGATGCCCTTAGCGACTTGGGTAACATCAGCACCAACGCGATCGCAAATATTGGCAACTTCGTTGATAAAGCTGATTTTGGTTGCGAGGAAGGCATTCGCGGCGTACTTAATCATCTCAGCAGAGTTGATGTCTGTCACCACGACGGGCACTTGCGGTAAGGATTTGTCTTCTGCCACCTGGCGCTCGACGATGGGAGCATAGAGTTCCTGCATCATGGCGATCGCTTTCGGATTGGTGCTACCCAGCACAATCCGATCCGGGTTAAAGGTGTCGTAAACCGCCGAACCTTCGCGCAAAAATTCTGGATTGCTAACAACATCAAACTGAGGAGTTGTTTCTAGTGTCAACTCCTCGGTAACAACGCCACCAGCTCCCACTAGGGACTTTTGGCGTTCCAGAACGCCATCAAGTACAATCATCCGCACCCAGTCCCCAGAACCAATTGGCACTGTGGATTTATTCACAATGACTTTGTAACCACCGTCAAGATGAGCGCCAATTCCACGGGCAACGGCTTCAACATATCTGGTATCGCTTTCACCATTTGCCAAAGCGGGCGTCCCTACTGCGATGAACAAAATTTCTCCATGAGCCACTCCAGCACCCAAATCGGTAGTGAACTCAAGATGCCCTGACTGGGAAGCCGATTGCATAATTTCTGACAGTCCTGGCTCATAAATCGGGGACTGTCCTGCCTTCATCAACTTGACTTTTTCTTCGTTATTGTCAACGCAGATGACATGATGTCCAATATGAGCAAGACTGGCACCCGTGACCAAGCCAACATATCCAGTGCCAATTACGCAAACACGCATAGGAGTAAACCTCAAAAAAATTGGAATGACAGTTCTGGGGGTACGATTCTGTTGGGTAGTCTTTTGTTAAAAGTCATTGATAATTAACTTTTGACAAAGGACTCTAATTCACGAATCGCTGGGGATGCGATTCTCCGGCAGAGAAGCTAAGCGATCGCGAAAATCTTCTATAGTCAGTTGTAACCCTTCTTGCAAGGGTATTGTTGGCTCCCAATCTAGCCAAGTCTTTGCCCGCGTGATATCCGGACGCCGTCGGCGAGGATCGTCTTCTGGCAGTGGCTCAAGCTTAATCTTCGAGTCTGGGTTCACCATTTTTTGGACAGCCTCAGCCAGCTCTAAAATCGTATATTCATCGGGATTCCCTAAATTAATCGGTCCCGTATGCTCGCCATTCATCAGCCGCATCAGCCCTTCCACTAGGTCTGAAACGTAGCAGAAACTTCGGGTTTGCGAACCATCACCATAAACGGTTAGGGCGGTACCCCGCAGAGCTTGCACTACAAAGTTGCTAACCACTCGACCGTCATTTTCTAACATTCGAGGGCCGTAGGTGTTGAAGATTCGCGCGACTCGAATTTCTACATGATTCTGGCGATAATAGTCAAACGCCAGTGTTTCTGCAATTCGCTTGCCTTCGTCATAGCAGGAGCGAATTCCTATCGTATTGACATTACCGCGATATTCTTCAGTCTGGGGGTGGATTTCAGGATCGCCGTACACTTCTGAGGTGGAAGCCAAGAGTAATCTCGCCTTCACCCGCTTTGCCAGTCCTAACATATTCAGTGTACCCAGGACATTCGTTTTCACGGTCTTTACTGGGTTGAACTGGTAGTGTACTGGAGAGGCGGGGCAAGCTAGGTGATAAATTTGCTCCACTTCCAAGCGTATCGGTTCGGTGATGTCGTGACGGATGAGTTCAAAATATGGATTATCCAGCCACTTCAGGATGTTGCGTTTGTGTCCGGTATAGAAGTTATCGAGGCAAATGACTTCATGCCCTTGCGTCATTAGCCGGTCGATCAGATGGGAACCGATAAAACCAGCACCACCTGTGACTAAAATTCTCATCTGGCAATTGAGTCTTTTAAGAGTTGGAATCCATCTTAGACTAACCTTGCCATGCGATGGTGTCCAGATGTACCTGCATTTTCAATAAATCTTTGAAGATATCGATGAAGATAATGTAAAGATTAGCGATCGCTCTTGGGCATTCATTTGTTCACCTCAAGTTCCTTCCTTTCCTACTCTCAGCCTGAGATAGTACCCTATGTAAGAAGCCAAGCTACGAAAATACGCTGGATTCCTAAGCTTAGCTTAAAAATCCAGCGTAAGTCTCAATTCAGTAGTTTCAATCCAAGCGCTACTCTTGATCCAGGCGCAACACTGCCATGAAAGCTGATTGCGGTACATCAACCGTCCCAATCGACTTCATGCGCTTCTTCCCTTTAGCCTGCTTCTGCAACAACTTTTTCTTTCGAGAAATATCACCGCCGTAGCACTTGGCAAGCACATCTTTTCTCAAAGCGGGGATATGTTCGCTGGCGACAATCTTACTGCCAATCGCGGCTTGAATCGGAATCTTGAACTGATGCCTGGGAATCAGTTCCTTCAACTTTTCTGTCAAACCACGTCCTACGTTGTAAGCCTTATCCCGATGCACAATCATCGCCAAGGCATCAACGGGGTCGTTGTTGATTAAAATATCTAGCTTAACCAGGGGATTTTCCTGATAGCCAATCAAATGATATTCCATACTGGCATAGCCGCGAGTTCTGGACTTCATTTGGTCAAAAAAGTCCGTCACCACTTCCGCCAGGGGTAACTCATAAGTCAGCGTGGTTCGCCCCTGCGTTAAATACTTCATATCTTTGAAGACACCACGCCGGTTTTGACATAACTCCATCAAAGTCCCCACATAGACTTCTGGGGTAATCATGTCTACCTTGACATAAGGCTCCTCAATTTTTTCCCGCTCGTTCGGCGGCGGTAGGTGGCTGGGATTATCAATGTAAACTTCCTCTCCCTTATTGGTAATCACACGATAGACCACCGAAGGAGCGGTGATAATCAAATCTAAATCGTATTCCCGCTCTAGACGCTCTTGGACGATCTCCATGTGCAGCAAGCCCAAGAAGCCGCAGCGGAAGCCAAACCCCATCGCGCTGGACGTTTCCGGTTCGTAGTTCAACGCCGCATCATTTAATTTCAGTTTTTCCAAGGCTTCCCGCAAGTCTGGGTATTGGTCAGCATCGGTGGGGAACAAGCCGCAAAAGACCATCGGCTTCGCTTCAGTGTAACCGGGCAAGGCCTCGCTAGCAGGGGCATTCGCTAGGGTAATGGTGTCTCCTACGCGAGCATCTTCCACCGCTTTAATTGCCGCTCCTAGGTAGCCCACTTCTCCGGCGTGCAGTTCGTTTACCGGCTTCTGAGTCGGGGAAAGGATACCCAATTCGTCAATTTCATATTCTTTGCCGGTCGCCATCAGACGAACGCGATCGCCTTTTTTGACCGTACCATCCATCACCCGGAAGTATACAATTACACCCCGATAGCTGTCATAGTAACTATCAAAAATTAAAGCTCTCAGCGGTTGGGACACCGTATCTATCGGCGGCGGGACTAAGTGAACGATCGACTCCAGGATCTCGTCAATCCCAAGCCCTTCTTTTGCAGAAGCGAGAATTGCACCGCTACAATCCAGTCCGATAATTTCTTCAATTTCTCCCTTTACCCGATCTGGCTCAGCTCCAGGGAGATCGATTTTATTTAATACTGGAATAATTTCCAGATTATTCTCAAGGGCAAGATAAACATTGGCAAGCGTTTGCGCTTCCACCCCTTGAGAGGCATCCACTACCAAGAGTGCGCCTTCGCAAGCAGCCAGAGAACGCGACACCTCGTAGGAAAAATCAACGTGACCAGGTGTATCAATTAGATTTAGAACGTACTGTTGACCATCCTTGGCGGTATAGTTCATTCGGGCAGCTTGCAGCTTAATCGTAATGCCGCGCTCCCGTTCTAAATCCATATTGTCCAGGAACTGTTCCTTCATCTGCCGATCTTGCACCGTGCCCGTAAACTGCAAGAGGCGATCCGCCAGAGTGGATTTTCCGTGGTCAATGTGGGCAATGATCGAGAAATTACGAATGCGAGAAACAGGTACGTCAGTCATAGCCAAACAAAAAGGCACGAACGGCAATTGAAAAGTTCAGCGGACTTCAAATATTGTAATGTTTCCGATGCCCAGGCAGTTAGGACAGCCGCAGATATGTCCTAACTGTCAACGTGAAACAATTCTTTAACTTTGAGTAGGACAGTTACCGCCTTCGATGACTATACAGTAGAAAATCTGCGCGGTTTACCTAAATCAGAGACAGCGATAAAAATAGATGCAGGACTGAGGACTGAGGGTTGAGTAGGGAGGACTGAGGACTGAGAGTTGAGGAAGGAGGACTGAGGGTTGAGGAAGGAGGACTGAGTAACTGTCAAACAGTCAGTCAAGCGAAGCGATAACCATTTAATTTGGCATGGGAGGGTGATGAGAACACAGCAAAAGGTATTGTGAATCTAAAGACTTAAAAAGAAATCTTGTGTATTCAAGTAGATTAGGGCACATTGGAATTAAATCCATGCAAAAACTGCTCTGATGAAAAACCTTTAAAAAAAGGGTAATTTTCTGATGAGAGAACGACTTCTCTACCGAAAAGTGGCAATGCTTCAGGAGCAGCCGTCCTCACCAGAAAATAGAGCGCTATTGCCAACTAGCAGTTAGCGCCCAGAGAATGTCAGAATGCATACTAGGGATCGGAATTGCAAAATTTTGTTGCCCATTAGGATAGGAGCTGCATTCTACTGACTGCGTTGCTTGCATCAGCAGTTAGCATGGAAAGACGGCGCATCCTCTTCCGCGTTGGTTTTGCTTGGAAATGTCATCACTGCACTGATATGAACGATCGGGCCAGATATTCTCAGGGTTCAGCCGAAAAGGTGGAAATTTCTATCCACCTTGATTCTGAACTGTTAGCACAAATTAAGCACCTGACCAACGATCCGAGTAAGGTCATTGAGACGGCAATTCGGCAGTGGCTTAGAGGTGAACGAGATCGAGATGATGAACTGACTCGGAACCTAGAGAGGAATCCGCCCGTGCCTCCGAGAGGGGAATGGAACGATTAATGCAAAATAAAGAACACTCTAGATGTAGACTTTAGCCGCAGGGCAAGTCTTTTGAGGTTGTATCTATCACAGAAAACGGCTGGTAATCATTAGCTTCTTCTCCTTTTGCAGTTTACAGGTATACTCTGATGGCGGCTCCTGTTAATGTCTCACTGCCAACTTTCGAGTCAACTGTGTCAAGTCCAGATCAGTACCAAAAACTGCTGAGTCAGATTGCTAGGAATATCCGTCGCACGCTCGATCTAGATACCATTTGGCAGCAAACGGTTAGAGGGCTAGGAGAAGCGCTTAACGTTAGTCGCTGCATCATCTGCAACTACGAAAGTTCTAAGCCCAAAGTGCAGGTGGTGGCGGAGTATTGCCAGGAGACGTTTCGGTCGATGCTGGGACAACAGTTACAGCTTGCCGAGCAACCCTATCTAAGGCAAGCACTGGAGACGCAAGGCGAGCCAGTTGTGGTAGAACAGGCTGGGGTAAATGCGTTTGGGCAACAATCGGTATTAGTCGTTTCCACCTGCTATCAAAACCAGCCAAATGGCGTCATCGCTTTACAACAGTGCGATCGCACTCGGCGATGGAACGATGCCGAAGTTGAGTTAGTCAGAGAACTGGCAGATCAGGTGGGAACCGCGATCGCTCACGCCACCCTGTATAAAGAATTAGAAGAAGCCCGCGAACAAGCAGAAGAAGCTTCTCGCCTCAAATCAGAGTTTCTGGCAAATACTTCCCACGAACTTCGGACACCGCTAAACGGCATGATTGGCTCCCTGAAGCTGATCCTAGATGGGACCGTAGACGAGCCAGAAGAGCAACTGGATTTTATCCAAGATGCTTACCGTTCAGCTTTACATCTCCTCAACCTGATCAATGACATTCTCGATGTCGCCAAAATTGAAGCAGGCAAAATGGAGCTGGAACTGGGACAGGTGAAGCTGGAAGAACTATTCGGGGATGTTGAGGAATTTACCCAGAATCAGGCGCAGCAGAAAAACCTGAGCTTATGCATTCAAATGCCATCTACCTACGATGAAATTATCCTGTATGGCAACTACCAGCGGCTGCTCCAGGTGATGTTAAACCTGATAGGGAATGCAATCAAATTTACCCATGAAGGCGGCGTCACGGTCAGCGCCGAGGTCAGTAAAAAGAAACTTAAGTTTGGAGGACAGGAATGTCCAGGCGTCGTGAAAGTCCAAGTCGCCGATACGGGGATTGGCGTCTCCCTTGACAAGCAAGACAAACTATTTCAATCATTTAGCCAGGTGGATGGCTCTCGCACTAGACAGTACGGTGGTACCGGATTGGGATTGGCAATATCTCAAAGGCTGGTAGAAGCAATGGGTGGGGTCGTAAACTTCTACAGTATGGGCGAAGGTCTGGGTTCAACAGTTACGTTCACCGTGCCTCTGTATCAAGAGCCGGTAATGATTTCAACGCAACAGACAGGTTCGATGGATTGTTAATGTAGGTGCTACTTTCGGGGATTGATGAAATTGGATTGAGTTGGCTCTACCAGTTGAAAGCACAAACAAGCTGCTTGCTGGTAGTTTCAGGCTCTACGATGAAATTTCGAGAAAGCAAGCACGCCAACATAGCCTGCGAGGTCAACAGGATTCTATGACTGAGCCAATTTCCGAACCGTACCAAAACTTTGAACTAAATTGCTAACAGGAGCGATCGCACACTCGCTCTAAAAGCGATTTTCCAGCAAACGGTTGAAAGTTTGGGAAAAGCATTGGACATAAGCTGGTGCCTTAGTTTCAATTGTTCGGTAAAGTGAATGGCTCTCACACAACTCCCGATGCGGGTACGGGACTCGGACTCACAATCTCTCAAAAGCTGCTCGAAGCAATGGCTGGCAATATTCATGTTCATCGTTACGGCGAAGGACTCGCTCAATAGTCATGGTCACTGTACCCCTGTATCAAGCTCCAGTGATGATTACTACGCCACAGACGGGTTCAATAGGGCTATTAATCTAGGTGGGTACAGCGACGCTATCGGGTTTTTCTGCTAACCCCAGTTTTCAGAGAATTGTGTCGCCAAAGCGTGTCACTACTCTGCAAAGATTTTTACACTAGGAAAGAAGTTGATTAAAGTAAGAGTCTATGACTGAGCAAGCAAATGCTCGTGACTTGTTTCGGGCTGCCTACGAAAACCGCTACACCTGGGATACTAATTTCCCCGGATATAGTGCTGATGTAGAACTCAAGCAAGGTGATGAAGTCTACAAAGGCAAAATTCGCATCAACAGCGACATGACTGTTGAAGTTACCGGCATCGAAGACGAAACGGTGCAAGAGAGCATCTATACTCAGCTCAGGGATATTGTCACCCACCGCAAGCGGGGGTCTTTTGACAAAGCTCACGGCAAGAACGAATTTAACCTGGGGGAAACGGATGCCAGCGGCGCAACGGAAATTCTGGTTAAAGGCGATGCGATGGGATCTAACTACAAAATCCGAGGCACTGAAATTTGCCAGGTGAGTCGGGTAATGGGTCGAATGGCATTTGTCATCGATACCGCTGAAAGTTTAGACACCGGAGAAGGCTACGCCGCCAGTCGCTACGATGTTGTCTTCCGGAATCCTCAGACAGGTGAATTGCTCAGAGAAATGCAATTTGAGGATACCTTCGAGAAAGTCGGCGATTACTACGTGATGACCAAGCAGGTAATTCACGCGAATGAGCAAGGTCAAAAAACGACCACCGAGTTCAACTACGCGAACGTCAAGTTACTGGAACCAGCAGCGGTATAGGCGGTCCGCGTTACGATACCCTCTCGGCTGTCCCCAGTGTTCTCCATTTTCGCGATGAGTTTTTATCTCTGCGTGAACTAGGATCAACATAGCAGCAATAGAAAGAAAGATTCGATAAGGTAAACTAACCATGTCACAAACACTGGCACTGACTTCAGAAAACGTCGAACAAGTTTTGGATGAACTGCGCCCTTACTTAATGTCCGATGGTGGTAACGTTGAGCTGGTAGACATCGACGGTCCAGTCGTGAAGCTACGCCTCCAAGGAGCCTGCGGATCTTGCCCTAGTTCAGCAATGACGCTGAGAATGGGAATTGAGCGCCGCTTGCGTGAATTTATCCCCGAAATTGCCGAAGTTGAGCAAGTCCTTTAAAGGCAAAAGGTAAAAGGCAAAAGGCAAAAGATTTTTTCTGATTTCTTTTGCCTTTTTAGTTTAATTGAACCAGTCTTTTCAAAGCCAAAGGCAAAAGAAATAGAACAAATATTTCTTTTGCCTTTTTAGTTTCTACTATTTACTTTTCCTATGCCCCATCCTCTCTATATCTCTTTCATCTGGCATCAACATCAACCTCTGTACAAAAGCCGCGCAGTCAATCAGTATCGTTTACCGTGGGTACGGCTGCATGGGACGAAAGATTACCTAGATTTAGTGCTGCTGCTGGCTCGTTATCCGAAGCTGCATCAAACGGTTAATCTCGTGCCATCTTTGATTTTGCAGTTAGAGGATTATGTTGCTGGCACGGCGATGGACCCTTACTTAGCAGCAGCTTTGACGCCGGAACAGCAACTGAGTGATGAACAAAAAAGATTTATTATTGAGCATTTTTTTGATGCCAATCACCATACTTTAATTGACCCTCATCCTCGCTACGGAGAACTGTACGGGCAACGTCAAGAAAAGGGGGAAGAATGGTGTTGGACAAATTGGAATCCGCAAGATTACAGCGATTTGCTCGCTTGGCATAATCTGGCGTGGATCGATCCTTTGTTTTGGGACGATCCAGAGATTGAGGGCTGGTTGAAGCAGGGAAGAAACTTTACTTTAAGCGATCGCCAGCGAATTTTCTCTAAACAACGAGAAATCTTGAGTCGCATCATTCCGCAGCACCGGCAGATGCAAGAAGCGGGGCAACTGGAAGTATCGACAACGCCCTACACGCACCCAATTTTGCCCTTACTGAACGATACCAACTCCGGTCGGGTGGCGGTGCCCAACATGACCTTACCGAAGCAGCGCTTCCAGTGGGCTGAAGATATCCCCAGACATCTCCAAAAAGCTTGGGATATGTACAAAGATCGGTTTGGGCAAGAACCGCGTGGTTTGTGGCCTTCAGAACAATCGGTCAGCCCCGAAATTTTGCCTTATATCGCCAAGCAAGGATATAAGTGGATCTGCTCGGATGAAGCCGTCTTAGGTTGGTCTAAGAAGCAATTTTTCCATCGAGACGGCGCGGGGAATGTCTACGAACCCGAATTACTATATCAACCTTATCGGCTGCAAACCGAGTTCGGCGACTTAGCGATCGTGTTTCGGGATCACCGATTATCAGATTTAATTGGCTTTACTTATGGAGCGATGGAACCGCGCCGCGCCGCCGCCGACTTAGTCGGGCATTTGGAAGCGATCGCTCGCACCCTGAAACACCGTCAGAAAGGAGGCGGTACAGCCCTAGAACAACCGTGGCTGGTCAACATTGCCCTTGATGGCGAAAACTGTTGGGAACACTACCATCTGGATGGTAAGCCCTTCTTAGAAGCTCTTTATCAAACGCTGAGCGACCACTCAGAGCTGAAATTGGTCACGGTTTCGGAATTTCTAGACCAGTTCCCTCCCAAGGCAACCATCCCCGCCGAGCAGCTGCACAGCGGCTCTTGGGTCGATGGCAGCTTTACAACTTGGATTGGCGATCCCGCCAAAAATCGCGCCTGGGATCTCTTAGAAGATGCGCGGAAAGTCTTGGCTAGCCATCCAGAAGCAACCGAGGAAAACAATCCAGAAGTTTGGGAAGCTTTGTACGCCGCAGAAGGTTCCGATTGGTTCTGGTGGTTTGGCGAAGGTCATTCCTCAAACCAAGATGCCATGTTCGACCAGCTGTTCCGGGAACACCTGTGTGCGATTTACCAAGCTTTAAATGAGCCGATCCCGTCGAACTTGCGCCAACCCGTAGAAGCTCACGAAGCGCGGGGAGACCATCGACCCCAAGGCTTTATTCATCCCACCATCGATGGACTGGGTGACGAACAGGATTGGGATCGCGCTGGTCGGATTGATGTGGGCGGATCGCGGGGTACGATGCACAAGAGCAGTGCCATTCAGCGTCTTTGGTACGGCGTGGATCACCTTAACTTCTATCTACGGCTGGACTTCCAGACCGGCATTCAACCGGGTAAAGGCTGTCCGCCAGAGTTGCATTTGCTGTGGTTCTATCCCAACCAAACAATGCACAATAGCCCCATTCCGCTGGAAAATTTACCTGACGAAGCGCCACTGAACTATCTGTTCCACCACCATTTAGGGATTAACTTACTGACTCACACGATTGAGTTTGAGGAGGCTGGGGAACATCTCAAGTGGCATCCTCGGTTTAGCCGCGCTCAAGTGGGTTTAAATAAGTGTTTGGAAGTGGCAGTTCCTTGGGCAGATTTGCAAATCGGTCCAGATTTTCCGCTGCGGATGGTAGCTATCTTAGCGGATGGCGAACGGTTTAGTAGCTATGTGCCTGAAAATGCCTTGATTCCGATTGATGTTCCTTAAGAATTCAATCGCAAAAATCAGGGATTTTACAAAAATCCCTGATTTTTCTAACTTTGATACCGCATAACTGTCCAAACATTTCCACTAATTAGGGTATCTAGTTGGAAAATGTGAAAACTTGATTTGAGAGGCTGTGAGATTTCTTGCCAAGGAACAATCGTAAAGCCAAGTTGCGAATAAAATCGTACTAATTTAGGCTTACAGACTAAATAGAGGGGATGGGTCGCTTCTTGAACAAGACGCTTCACTAGATAGGAACCCAGGTGCTGGCTGCGCCAAACAGGTTTCACAAATAAGTAATACAGCATAGAGTGCTTACTGTAGCCGTTTATTTCACCGCAAGCTACTAAGCTTCCATTACATTCAATGACCCAGAACCGCGACCAATTGACAAAAGCATAGGTAAAAATTGAGAAGAAAAATAGAATAAAGGAAGCTGCTAAACAAAGAGTAACAATAAAAAGAAGTGAAAGGATAAGAAACAAAAGAATTCCGAGCAAGAAATTAGAAGCAAGAATTTTGATAATTTCTATGATTGCTAGCATGAAAAAAGTCAAGGCAATCAAAATTAGGAAATTGAAAGATAAAACTCTCAAATCAAATTTTAAAGCCTCAGATTTTGTGAATTCTAATAATAATTGCTGAATTAACCATTTTTCTTCCGCACGGGCTGGTCGGAGAACACACCCTGGTGGCAATGAAGGAGGTAGGTCAGCCATTAGTCCATTTTGTTGCAGCAGTGAACATCAAAGTCTGCGGCGATGAGGGCAATATTAGCAGTATGGGAGCCGTTGTCGTGTTTAAATTAACTGGAAATTTAGAAGCGATCGCTAACTATCCCTACTCATCTATCGGGGTTGGGTGTTACCGTCACCCGACGATCGACTTCATCAATCGTTATCGATGCCAAGCCAAACTGCTCAATCACCCACGCATTGGTCGTTAGGTGGGTGCTAATCTCCGCCACTCGGTATTGACTCGTCGAGTCAGCTAAAGCCGCTGGCAATAGCAACTGATCCCCCAGGTGTACATCGACGGGTGCGCCAGTGTTATGAAAATCCAGCAACTCCTGACAAGCCATATCGGCAACTTTATCGGCTGGCAGTCCCAGACGTCCCAAAGCACCAAAGAAAGCCTTGCTATTCTCGTACTCAGCGGTGAGGAAAATCCCCGCCCCCGGTGCGATACCCCTTTCCCGTAAGGGTTGGACAGTGGCTTTGAGATCTGCCTGATGCAACACATTCTCGGCGCGGCTAGCCATCCGTTGGGGAATGTGGGAAGGAAGTTGTGTCACCACAGCAATCCCCCGCACCTGCTGAAATTCTCCAGGTTCCAGAAGGCTAATCCCTCGCAATGGTTGGATTTCCCTGTTCTTACCCCTAACGCCCCTACCGCTAACGCGAAGTTCCACTTCTCCTTGGCCTTGGGGATACCACCCCCAACTGCGTATCCTCACCTCAGCTTCCACTCCCATCTGATGTAACAGAGGCAAGTAGACTTGCTCGATGTAGGTATAAGCGGGACTATAGGCGACATGGGTGCCGCCGCGCAGCGTCACCTGCGATTCTCCCTGCGCGATCGCTAAAGGCAGCAAAATTGTCTGCAAAACCAAAGTGACAGCACCCGCCGAACCGCCTTCTTGTGCTTCGGTGACATCAAACGTGTATTTTCCCGGTTGGATTGAATCACCCGGAATAAACTCTAAAGCCGTTGAACCCAACGTATCCCCCTGCACTTTCGCTCCGCAGATGGCAGCAGCGGCACGCACAGCCGTTAAGTGTTGGGCAGCGAGTCCGGGCTTTTTGCGTCCCGCCCGAACCCGCCCGATTCGGATCGGATGACCTTCGATCGCCGCCAGGCTGAGGGAAGTCCGTAAAACCTGTCCGCCGCCTTCTCCGTAGGAACCGTCGATGTAAATCATGAGTAAAAGGATGCTTCAAACGTATTATGAAGGAAGTGACCAGATTTTAACGGCGCGGCATGGGAACAGTTTGGGAATTAGATTTTTATTCGCGTCCAATTTTGGACGAACAACAGAAAAAGATTTGGGAATTATTGGTGTGCGAAAGTCCGTTGGATATCCGCACCAAACCTGAGTCCCTGTTTCGTTACGCCGAGTTTTGCCCCAATAGCACGGTAAATTCGATCTGGCTGCGAACGACGTTGGAAGAAGCGATCGCTAGGGCAGCTGAACCTCCTCAAAAAATCCGCTTCTTCCGCCGCCCGATGACCAAAATGATTGTGAAAGCCTGTGATGAGTTGGGCATTTCCGCTCAGCTGAGCCGCCGAACTTTTACATTGTATCGGTGGCTGCAAGAGCGGATGCAGGACGTTTATCCCCAGCAACCAGGCTACCAAGGAGTTGCCCCGAATCCCTCTGTCCAATACCAACCCCAGCCGCCCCAACCTTTACCGGATGCGCTGGTTGGGCAAAAGTGGGCATTTGTAACCTTGTCAGCGGAAGCCTTTGAGGAAATGCACGAGTGGGACATCGGCTTTCGAGAAGCTTTTCCACTTATTGGATTAGGAGATTTCGCGCCTTTGCCACCGGAGACGCAGATTCCAGGGGTGGTGATTTTCTCTCCCAGAGCAGTACCGATGGCTGGCTGGATGTCGGGAATTGAACCGGCGTTCCTGAAATTTAATCGGAACACACCGCCTAGATTGCTTTTAGAGACGGGTGAGAGTAATAGCTGGATTTTGGCAAGTATCAAAGATTCAAAAACTTTGACGGAAGCCGAAAACTTTGAGGACGCCAAGCGAAAAGCTGGGATGTTGCATTTTTTAGCGATTCAGTCCGATCCGCAATCAGAATCCTTTGCGGGTTTTTGGCTAATGCAAGAATTGCCTCTGAGTTAAATTGATTCCAAAGTAAATCTTTCGGTTTCGCAACCAGACTGGGAGAATAGAAGACAAAGACATCAAAAAAGGCTCTCAGACAAGCATAAAAGTCGGAGTAAAAGCGCGGATGTTGAGACTGAGCGACAGAATTTCGCACTTTCTACTTTGACTTTATGAGGGCGTCTTGGCGGTTCCATCAATAAATTCCACGGTCAGAATATGGGTTTTAACGATTTACCACAAGAGACGCTAGCAGAGCAGTTATTGGAGTTAGCCACTCGTTCTGGAGCCGAGGCAGCGGAGGTTTATCAAGCGCGATCGCTTTCTCGTCCAGTTTTTTTTGAAGCCAACCGGCTCAAACAACTGGAAAGTGCCCAATCAGAAGGGACGGCGTTGCGGCTGTGGCGAGAAGGGCGTCCGGGTTTAGCCGTTGCTTATGGCCCTGTGGAACCGCAAGCACTGGTAGATCGAGCGATCGCTTTGTCGGCACTCAACGGAGTGGAAACCGTGGAATTGACTGAGGGGCGGGCATCTAAGTATCCCGACTTGGGCGAGTTTATGCCCGTCGAGGAGCTGATATTAATGGGCAAAGAAGCGATCGCCCTCGTCCGAGATGCCTACCCAGAAGTCCTCTGCACCGCTCAATGGGAATGCGAAGCAGAAACGACGCGCCTTGTCAACACCAAAGGATTGGATTGTCGCTATACCGATACGACCCTCAGCTGTTATCTGGCAGCCGAATGGGTGCGGGGGGATGATTTCTTGAGCGTTGGCGATGGACAAACCCAGCGGAATAGCCTCGATCCGGTCGCCTTGGCAAACCAAATTTTGCAGCGGTTAGCGTGGGCGAAAGAAAACATTTCACCCCCCATCGGTCGCGTGCCCGTGTTATTTACCGCCAAAGCAGCGGATATGCTTTGGGGAACCCTCTCAGCTGCACTGAATGGGAAACGAACCCTTGAGGGGGCTTCGCCGTGGAGCGATCGCTTGGGCGAACCCGTGACTTCAAAAGCCCTCACGATTACCCAAAACCCAGAATCTGGGCCGTTTAGCTGTCCTTTTGATGATGAAGGCACGGTCACGCGGAATCTGGAATTTATCAAAGACGGCATTTTGCAGCTGTTTTATACCGACCGCACGACCGGACGCCAGCTGGGTAGCGGGACTACTGGAAACGGGTTTCGTCCCGGTTTAGGTAGTTACCCGACACCGGGGCTATTTAATTTGCTGATTCATCCGGGAACTGGGGATCTGCTGAGCTTAATGCAGCAGATGGGTGATGGGCTGGTAGTAGATCAGATGCTGGGAGGCGGTTCTGGGATTTCGGGGGACTTCTCGATTAACGTTGACCTGGGCTACCGGATCAAGAACGGTCAGGTGGTCGGCAGGGTAAAAGATACGATGGTGGCAGGTAACGTATACGCAGCCCTCAAGCAGCTAGTGGCATTGGGAGGCGACGCCGAGTGGAATGGTTCGGTCTATACCCCATCTCTGATTGTGGAAGGGCTGTCTGTCACCGGCAAAATGCTGAGTTAATCCGAATCGAAGACTGGCTAATTGCCCGTTAGCCGTTAGCCATTAGCCATTAGCCATGAAATGAGTTGAGGGCAAAATGTTGAATGACTTATGAATTATTTGAGAGTGTTAAGTTCTCAAGTTTTGTCTTTACACTCAAGACTCAAATTTCCCAAATCCAAGGTCAAAGCTTTCTTACAACCCAGACGGCGTTTAGCGATCGCTGAAGCTTGTCTAATTGGGTTAGTATCGGGACTCGCCGCAGTTCTGTTTAAAGTTGGCGTCGGGACCTTGGGTGCATGGCGAGTTCATGCTTCCCACTTTCTCCCTGCATGGTTCGCATTACCCGCCATTGGTTTATCCTTTGGACTCCTCTCCGGCTTCCTAGTCGAACGTCTGGCACCAGAAGCAGCGGGGAGCGGCATTCCTTTTGTTAAAGCTGCCCTTTCTCAATTCCCCATCGCCCTGAATTTACGAGTTGCCCTCGTGAAGTTAGCCAGCAGCATTATTGCTCTGGGTTCCGGACTCACCTTGGGGCGTCAAGGGCCAACCGTGCATATCGGTGCAGCCGTTGCTGCTCAATTCAGCCACTGGGTTCCTACCTCGCCCGACCATCGCCGCCAGATGATTGCCGCTGGTGCGGGTGCTGGGTTAGCGGCTGGTTTCAATGCACCGATTGCCGGTGTGCTGTTTATTGTCGAAGAACTCCTCCAAGATTTATCCGACCTCACCTTGGGCACAGCCATTCTCGCATCCTTTATCGGTGCGGTTGTGTCGCGGCTGCTGGGCGGTCGTAGCCTTGACCTCAACCTCGATATTAGCCAATCTCAGACTAGCTTTTTTGCCCAAGAGATTCCTTTTTACCTGTTGTTAGGAGCCTTGGCTGGGGTGCTGGGGGCAATGTTTGGGAAAGGAATTTTCACTTCCCTCGCCTTCTATCGCCGCCTCAAACTTTCTCTACCGCTGCGAATTGGGCTGGCTGGATTAATTTCTGGTATCGTGACCGCCCTTCTCCCCTCAACATTTCGAGACAACACCGGGCTGCGAGAGTCCCTGCTGGCAGGTGGAGTGAGCTGGGAAATGGCAGCGATCGCTTTTGTGGCTCAGTATATACTCACGCTCGTCGCCTGTGGTTCTGGTGCCCCTGGCGGGTTATTCGCGCCTTCCCTGATTCTGGGGTCTGGGCTTGGCTATCTGGTCGGGTTCGTGCAGGAGGTAACCTTGGCAGTGGGTTCACCGACTACCTACGCCCTGGCTGGTATGGGGGCATTTTTCAGTGCCGTCTCCAAAGCGCCCATCACCGCTATTGTCATCGTTTTTGAAATGACAATGGACTTCAATCTTGTTCTGCCGCTGATGATTGGGTCTGTTGTTGCTTACCTGGTGTCGGAAAAGATAGTCAGGGGGTCGCTCTACGATCGCCTGCTGAAGTGGAATGGGATTGAACTAGAGAAAAAGCCAACTACCGATGGACTCTTATCGATGCTGAAGGCGGCAGACGTGATGCAGCGCCGAGTCGAAACCTTAACCAGCAATATGACCCTTGATGAAGCCGTGCAAGCCTTCTCTCGCTCCCATCATCGCGGCTTTCCGGTTGTGTATAAGGAGAAACTGGTTGGGATTATTACCCAAACTGACCTTGCTGGAATTGCCCAACGGGGATTACCAGGGAATGCCCCTTTGAGCAAAATCATGACGCCGAAGCCGATGGCGGTAAACCCTACCGACTCCTTGGGTGATGTTCTCTATTTACTCAATCGCTATCAACTCAGTCGGTTGCCAGTGACGGAAGGGCGCAAGCTGATTGGGATTATTACCCGTGCTGATATTATTCGGGCGCAAGCAGATAAGCTGAACGGTCAATCGGTGAATATTGGCCCGCGTCCGGAGCCTTCTTACTGTGTTTATCAAACTCGTTCTCCGGCAGTGGGAAGCGGACGAATGCTCGTTACCATCGCCAACCCGCAAACCGCACCCGCATTGTTGCAAATGGCAGCTGCAATTGCGCGCGATCGCAACTACGAAATCGAATGTCTTCAGGTTATCTCGGTTCCCCGCAACAGTGCCCCTGCTCAAACGCCCGTCAGCACTACCAAAAGTCGTCGGCTGCTCCGTCATGCCGAAAAACTGGGGCAAGATTGGCAAATTCCCGTTCACACTCAGATCCGCGTGTCTCATGATGTTGCTCCAGCGATTCTGGAAACCATTAACGAGCGTCACATTAATTTGCTGCTGATGGGCTGGAAAGGCACCAGCATCACGCCCGGTCGAGTTTTTGGCGATGTGGTAGACACGATCATCCGGCAGGCTCCCTGCGAGGTGGTGCTGGTGAAAATGGGCGAAGAGACTCCAGGTGTAGAAGAGCCGAGAAGCAGAGGCATCAGGGCGCATATCGCTGCCAATTCTCCCCGGCCCCCCCGCATCCTGGCACCCCGGCATCGCATCGGGGCACACTCACCCACCGTGTCCCTCTGCTTCAATCGCTGGCTGGTTCCGATTGCTGGTGGTCCCAACGCCCAGCAAGCTTTGCAACTCCTACCCGCTTTGATGTGTCTGAGTAAGACACCCGCAATTGAGCTAGCCCAAGTTTTCCATCCTTCCACCCTCTTGCCGGACACCGCCATGTTAGAAAAATCAGCCTTGTTCCTCAGCCGCCAACTGAGTGCAAGCGTGACGGCGATTCCCCTTCGTTCCAGTTCTGTCTCGGATGCCGTGATCGATCTAGCGCAAGCTGACGCCTGCGATGTGGTGATATTGGGTGCTAGTCGGGAAGGGCTATTACAGCAGGTGATGAAGGGAAATATCCCCGAAGCGATCGCGCGTGGCGTGAAAAGCACCGTGATTTTGGTAAGAAGCGCCCAGTAAAAAATTAAACAGAAGAATTATTCATTTCTGGTTAATTTCTGATTTTGACTTGCCCCTCACGGATTTGCACCACAGGTCGATTCGCCATCCGCAATAAGCGTTCGTCGTGCGTTGTCACCATCACAGTCGCACCGAAGGCGTTGAGTTTCTGGAGAATTCTCAGCACCGATGCCGAGTTATCCGCATCGAGATTTCCAGTGGGTTCATCTGCCAGTAACAGCGGCGGCGTTCCGACAATGGCGCGAGCAAGACTGACGCGCTGTTGCTCTCCACCAGAGAGTTCTTCAGGAAAACAATCCGCTTTATGCTGCAACCCGACTAATTTCAGCGTTGGAGGAAGGCGGCGCTCAATTTCCTTGCGCGTGAAGCCTTGCGCCCACAGTACAAAAGCAATATTTTCCGTTACTGTCCGGCGGGGGATGAGTTTGTAGTCTTGAAAAACAACGCCGATGCGCCGCCGCAGCAAAGACAGGCGATGACCCCGCAACTGCGCCACGTTGCAGTTATCGACCATGACCTCGCCATCCGTGGGGCGTTCTTCCCCATACAACAGCTTTAAGAGTGTTGATTTACCAGAACCAGAAGGCCCGGTAACAAACAAGAAATCCCCTCGCTTAACTTCCAAATTCACATCCAATAACCCACGGCTGCCATTGGAATAAATTTTTGTCACTTCCCGCAATTTCACCATGACTGCTGAGGAGGCTGAGTAATTGGCGTCCCGTGCGTCACTCCGGCGATCTTTGCCAATGCTGGGATGAGCAGAAGCTGTGGTCATATAAAAGTTATCAGTGCGTAATGCTAAGGGCTAATAGCTAATCGCTCATCGTTCATGGCAACTTCAATGAACAATTAACAATTCAAAACTCATAACTTTTTACCACAGCTCGCAAGGCAAATTGCGGTAAAGCCATCATTCTTCGCCAGCGCCAGGGTTCTTGATACAAGCGATAAAGCCATTCCAGATGATTATCCCGCAACCAAGCGGGTGCCCTGGATTTAATTCCAGCCCAAATATCAAAGCTACCGCCGACACCAATCCAAATCGATTCGGGACACAGGTGTCGGTTTTGGGCAATCCATAATTCCTGACGGGGAACGCCTAAACCCACGAATATCAGACGGGGTTGGAGAGTTTGCAGGGTTGTCTTAAATTCTGGTTCTGCTTCGGGTAAGAGGTAGCCGTGTTGACTCCCAGCGATCGCAATTCCCGGCACTCGTTCCTCCCAAACCGCAGCTGCTGCTTGCGCAACTCCCGGTGCCCCACCATAGAAAAAAATCGGGCAAAGCTTCCCCATTTGCCCAGCTTCCTGTAAAAGTGACTCTGCCAACTCAATTCCCGGACAGCGTCTCAGGCGTCTACCCTTTAGCCGCAAATAAAGGACAACCCCAGCTCCATCCGGAATCACCAGTTCAGCCTGCTGGATGATCCCCGCAAGGCTGGGGTTGTCTTCTGCCTGAATCGCCATTTCCGCATTTAGCGTAACGACATGACCGCCTACCTTCTCATGTAGGCGCGAGATTAGCCACTTAGAATAGTCTTCTAACAGATGAACGGGCACTCCCAGGACGGGAAAATGTTCGGGTTTCTCCAATAGCATCGAATTTTGGTTAGGCTTTACACCAGCCATAGCAGCTCTGTCGTTTCAAGACTATGAACGCTAACTTATTCGCTGTATTGTAGAGTATTCCCGAACTTTGGTACAGAATCGGGAAACAGAATTTTTTTATATTTGCAGATCGTATTTTCTCTTCAGATAGCTCTCTTAAGAGAGCCATCTGCGTATAACTCCAGCGGCACCAGTTCAGTTTTTCCGTTTACATTAACCTTTGAGTAGACGATTCTCACAAAGGGAGCTTTATTTTGGTTGTAGCGATAAGACATATTAAACCTCCGCGTGAACCTTGATTTTCTGAATTTTTTAGTTGATTTTATTCCAATGTCTTCTCTTTAGACTTACTTTTTTGCTACACTAAGTCGCTCGAAAGCTCCAGAAGAGAATAGTAAGCTTTCTAATAATTATTTTGTAAAAACTTGGACTGTGTAGAACTATATTTGTATCGTCTAAAGCCATCTAAATTAAGGTTAAATCCACAGGAATTGCCTGTCATTAACCCTTGGACTTAAGTCTGTAGATACACATAAACTGAATTACTTTAAGTGAATACTTCTTGAGATAGAGATCGGTGAAAAGGGAAGTAATCTCTGTTCTCCCATGCTCATGTCAATAACTTCTGCCCAGTCGTCGCGTACCAAGCGTTGAGAAAGCCGCCGAATCATCGCAGCATCGGCGACGCCATCAATCTCTAGTAAATCCAAATGCTCAGGATGTAACCAACTCCAAAAAACGATTCCCAGGCTCTACTTTAACGATGCTAGCCAGTAAAAGAACCAAATTCCGATTAGGTTGGCAGCGAGATCAGACAAGGTGGAGGAACGAAGCGGTGAGAGGGCTTGCAGACTCTCATCAAATAAGGCAAAGATACTAATCAGAATTGGTGATAGTGGTAGGCTTATGGAACGAGACCAAATATTAATCACCCGGTTCCCTAAAGCTTTCTGACCTAAGTAACTGGCAAACCCTAATAAAATGAAATGTCCAATTGTGTCATAAAAAGGAATGGCAGAAATTTTGACTGGCACAATTCCTAAATAAGCAGAAACAAAAATTGTCAGTAAAATTACGAAATAAAGAATAAAACCTAGAACCCAACGCTGATTTGATTTCATACCCATTGCTCCCTGAGGCGCGTGTCAACCCTCAGCGTAAGTTTAGAAAGTCTGTTTGCTTTCAATTAAAATAATTTCAATAAATTTAACTGGTTATATTTAATAACAAATTACACAACTATACTGCGATTTGTTTATGAAATTAAAGGGAATTCTTCTTAAAATACGTCCATTAAAACAGATTTTTTAGGGTGGTAGGCGGTCAAGTAGAGACGCGCTTAACCGCGTCTCTACAACCCATCCATTTTGGCTGACAAATTTGGCTGACAAGCTAGTGCATTAAACAGCGTTAAGCGTGGCGGTTGACTTCTTGTTGAAGCCACGGATCGACCGGCTGTCCATCTTTGCGGCGCAACTCAATCTGAATAGCGATCGCTTCTTTGGCTCCCGGCGGCGCGGGTTGCTGATGGAAGAGAATATCATATTCGGCTGGATCGTGATTGCGCTCTCGCAGCCAATCCTGCACCTTCACTGGGGCGAAGATAGATTGCCCGTCTTGGAACATCCGGGTAATCTGCATCTGTAACGTGTAAGGATTTAAGCGACCCATAAAGTTTTGCCTTTCTAAACAGCGATATCTATAAACTTCTAGCTCACACTAGCAGTTTTTCTTTTTTTCTGCCGATAAGTAGATAAGTCATCATTTCTCCCTTTCCTTTCACCTGAATTGCACCCCGCTCTTTCCATTGATATTTGTCCTGTAAAAGCTGGTAAGTGGCGGCGGTAACTTGAATAGAACCAGTTACTCCGTGAGATTCCATGCGACTGGCGGTATTAACCGTATCTCCCCATAAATCATAGATAAACTTTTTCAAACCAATGACTCCAGCAACAACCGGGCCAGTGTTAATGCCAATTCGGATGTTGAACTCTTCGCCATTCACTGCATTGAATCGGTCAATTGCCTTTTGCATATCTAACGCCATTTCGGCAATAGCTTCTGCATGATCCGTGCGAAGGATAGGTAAACCGCCAACCACCATATAGGCGTCGCCAATGGTCTTGATCTTTTCCAAACCATGTTGCTCAGCGAGTTGGTCAAACGCAGAAAATATTTGGTTGAGCAAGTTGACTAGTTCTACTGGTGATGTATGAGCAGCCAGTTGAGTAAAACCAACGATATCTGCAAATAGAACCGTTACTTCGGCAAAGTTATCGGCAATGATAGTATGTTGTTCTTTTTGTAAACGGTCAGCGATCGCCTGGGGCAAAATGTTGTGTAGCAGTCTCTCCGCCTTCTTCTGCTCCGCTTTTAGTTCTTTTAACGATGACTCTAAAGTTTCTAACATCCAGTTAATTGTCCGAGCCAGGAGCGACAATTCATCTCTGCCAGCAATTAAGACGCGCATTGACAGATCGCCTTTAGTACCAATGCTCCGAACCTCCGTACTGAGATAAGCTAGCCGAGACAGAAGCAATTTTTCTAACAGAAATAAAGTTGCCCCGGTGAACGCGATCCCCACGACCAAAGTAGATATACCCAGGGACACTACCAGATAAGTCAGAAGAAGTTGGCTTTGTTGATAAAATTCTTTGGGCATATCAACTCGCAACAGCATTACGGGTTTCCCGTCAATGTCCCGCAGTAGGGTATATCCCACCATCCCGCCATTGCTGAGCGATCGCACCAGAATCGAAGAAGACTTATCGGGCATTTTGGACAAAGCCGGACGCACCGATTTGAAGTCGGGAGGTAGTTGCGGATCGCTTGCCAAGTACATACTGATGGGCAAATGGGTCAACTCGCTCAAAGCCTTGATTTTTTCAGTATTCAGGTAACGCCCTAAGATCAGCGTTCCCCGACTAGGCCCTTTACCCCCGCTAGTGAGAATTGGCCGGGCTGCGATCGCCATTGGCCCTTGGGGCAACAGAACGATGCCAACATAGTGGTCAAGTCGTTTGGCGTTCTGTAGCAGGCTTGTGTTAGCCGCTAAGTATGCCTGGATTTCCTTCGGAGTGGGGATTGCTTTGCGCTGCTTCAGGTTGAAGCTTTGACTAAAAACCAGCTGACCGGAGGAATTGATAAATAGGATTAAGTCGGATCTGAGCGATCGCAAGGAAATATCATTCAGATTGCGCTCGATATAGCGGCGGTTGCCATCCTTGATGAAGTTATAGGTGTCATCCCACATCGCCCATTGCTCGTTGAGAACGCTGAACTCACTCAGGTAGTTAGAGAAGGCATCCTGAACTCGTTGAACGTTCCGGTAAGCCTCCCGTTTGTGCAATTGGTCGAAGCCTTTGAGCAGGATGGTTGACGAGGTAATATACAAAATCCCTATCAAACTTACGACGGTAACGCCAATCGTCAGCAGTGTTTTTTCGCGTAGTTTCATGCCCCTGAATGCGCTGTCAGCTATGCAGGTACTGACACGCTACACTCACAACTTTATAACTAAAACCAGAGAAAATTTGTAAGCTAAAACAGGCAGAAGCCTCAGTTACACTGAGGCTTGAGAGTTTTCAAAGGTGGGCAAAAGCCCACCTTACGGGATTACTGCAAACCTTCAAGTAACTGAGTTCTAGCACTTTCTAAGGCTTCTTTCAGCTTACTAGGATCGCGTCCGCCAGCTTGCGCCAGGTTGGGGCGTCCGCCGCCGCCGCCGCCGCAGATTTTAGCGATCGCGCCAATGAATTTCCCAGCTTGCAACCCTTTTTTGTTGACTTCCGGGCTAAAATGTGCAACCAAACTTACTTTATCTGCTTCGGGAATTGATGCCAAGAATACGGCACCATTGCCTAATTTTTGCAGTAATCTTTCAGCGGCATTTTTTAGAGATTCTGCGTCAACATCGCCCAATTCGGCAACTAAAATTTTGAAATCGCCCACTGTTTCAGCAGTGCTGAGTAACTGGTCAGATTTCGCGAAGGCGAGTTCTGCCTTTAATGTTTCTAGCTGCTTTTGGGATGCTTTTAATTCGTTCTGGATGTTAGTAATTCTGTCGGGAAGTTCTTCGGGTTTGACTTTAAAGCGATCGCTCAAATCCTTAACCACTTTCTCCCTTACATTCAAGTATTCCAGAACCGCTGGCCCTGCCACTGCTTCAATCCGGCGCACTCCAGAGGCAACACCCGCTTCGGAGACGATCTTAAATAGCCCAATTTCAGCAGTATTGTGAACGTGAGTACCGCCGCACAATTCCATCGAAACGCCGGGTACATCCAGTACCCGCACTTCATCGCCGTATTTTTCACCAAACATCGCGATCGCGCCTTTCGCTTTGGCTTCTGCGATTGGCAGAATTTCGGTTTCGGCGGGATGCGCTTCCGCGATCCAAGTATTAATTTGCTCTTCGATTTGTTGTACTTGTTCGGATGTCACGGAACGAGGACAGTTGAAGTCAAATCGCAGCCGATCGAAGGCGACCAAAGAACCCGCCTGAGTAATCGACTCATCGACAAACTTCTTCAACGCCGCTTGCAGCAGGTGCGTTGCTGTATGATGCGCTTGCACGCGACGGCGACAAGACAAGTCAATTTGGGCAGTTACAGCATCTTCTACCCGCAGCGTACCGCGTTCGATACGACCGAAATGGACGAAGAAATCGGATTCTTTCTTAACGTCTTCAACTCGCACCAAAACGGAATCGCCGGAGATATAGCCGCGATCGCCAATTTGTCCGCCCGATTCTGCGTAGAATGGCGTCTTATTCAGGACAATCTGCACTTGTGTTCCTGCTTCCGCCGCTTCGACAGATTTGCCTTCTACAAGAATCACTTCTACTTGCGATTGGCTAGAAGGTTGGGTATAACCCAGAAACTCGGTGCTATGAATGTGTTCGGCTAGCTTATCTAGGGAACCTTGTAGGGTGAGATCGATGGTTTCGTGGGCGGACTGCGATCGCGTTTGCTGTTCCTCCATTGCCGCATTGAAGCCTGACTCGTCTACGGTGAGTCCTTCTTCCTCTGCAACTTCCTGAGTAAGTTCTACAGGGAAGCCGTAGGTGTCATAGAGAGTAAAGGCGTCTCGTCCGCCAATTTGAGTTTTGCCTTCCTGTTTCACCCGCTGGATAATTTCATCCAACAGTTTCTCGCCTCGTTCCAGTGTCTTGAGGAAGCGAGATTCTTCCCGTTGCAATTCCGCTTTGATTTGTGCTTCTCGCACCCGGACGATCGGATAAGCGGATTCAGAAAGCGCGATCGCAGTCTCCGCCACTTGCGGCGTAAATTCCCCTTGAATGCCAATCAGTCGTCCGTGACGCACCACGCGCCGAATCAAGCGCCGCAGCACATACCCCCGCCCAATATTCGATGCGCGAATTTCATCGGCAATCATGTGGACGACGGAACGGACGTGATCCCCAATGACCTTCAGGGAAACTTTCGTCTTTTCGTCGCTGCTAGCGTAATCAATTCCGGCGATTTCAGATGCAGTTTTAACGATCGGGAAAATCAGGTCAGTTTCGTAATTGTTGGGAACCTGCTGGAGGATTTGCGCCATCCGTTCTAGTCCCATCCCCGTGTCGATGTTCTTATTTTGCAGCGGCGTTAGGTTGCCTTCTGCATCCCGGTTGTATTGCATGAACACCAGGTTGTAGAACTCGATGAACCGCGTATCATCTTCTAAATCAATCTTGTCATCACCGCGTTCTGGGTGGAAATCATAGTAAATTTCCGAACAAGGACCGCAAGGACCAGTGGGACCAGATACCCAGAAATTATCTGCTTCTCCCATGCGTTGGATTCTGGCTTCGGGAACGCCAATTTTATCCCGCCAAATCGTATAAGCTTCTTCATCTTCCCGGAAGACACTGACGACAAGGCGTTCTGGGGGTAAACCAAAAACTTGTGTTGACAGTTCCCAACCCCAAGCGATCGCTTGTTCTTTGAAATAATCCCCAAAACTGAAATTACCCAGCATCTCAAAAAAGGTGTGGTGTCGGGCAGTCCGTCCTACATTCTCAATATCATTGGTGCGGATGCACTTTTGAGAAGTCGTGGCACGCTTGAACTCAGGCGATCGCTGTCCTAGAAATATCGGCTTAAAAGGCAGCATCCCGGCGATCGTTAGCAGTACGGTGGGATCTTCTGGCACTAAGGAAGCACTCGGCAAAATTTGATGTCCTCGCTGGGCATAGAAGTCGAGGAATTTTTGCCGAATTTCGCTACCGCTAAGGAACTGGGAGGAAGAAGACATGGGAATTTACAAGGGCTTGGTATCGGTCAACTTTATCTATTTTTACATTTGTTTATGCCTTGTTGTAGCCCTTCTCGTTCAGGCATTGCAAGGCAGGGGAATTGTTTCTCTTTACTAACGCTTATTTGCTGTATTTAAAGACTTGTCAAGTTTGGTAAAATCGGGGATTTTGTCTGGAAATGGGGTGCTAATTTAATAGTGGACACCAGGAAGTTTAGAAAAACAAGGAGGCAAATGAAAAACGGAATGGGAAACATAGACGCGGTGTCCCCGGTCTGTTACCCAAGAGCAGCAAGAACCAACCAAGCATAGACTGTAGTGGTAAAAAGCACTGGAGGGGCAAAAAGCCAAGCTGGTGCAAAGCCAAACCAAAGTCTGGGAAGACTGGACTATGCTGGAACACTAAAGGTAAAGGTGAAGCTGCCAAACTTGTCCACCCTAGTTGTTGAAGTTCATTTTTTGAGAAAACCAATCCTTTCGATCTAACGGGCTTAGTCGCACTCGACTAAGCCCAAAAATGTTTTTAGGGGAATTTTTATCGAGGATGCGAATTGACAAGTCAGCGCTAGACTAACGCGATCGCGCCAGAATGCCGAATCTGCATTATCGCTCAGCAGGCTGATTTATCCGACACTGTGTCAACGGTAAAATAAAGGCTTCTCGAATCGCACACTTGCAAACTTAATTGACTTGAATTGAATTTATGGCACTTCAACTAAAAGTTCCCACTATCGCCTGTAATGGCTGTGCAGAAACGATTACCGACACGATCCATACGATGGAACCCGACGCCAAGGTGGACGTGGATGTAAAAGCCAAGACGGTGACAGTGGAAGCTCAAGCTTCGGAAGAAACAATCAAACAAGCGATCGTGGCGGCAGGTCACACGATTGAAGGTTATCAATAACCATACTCTGCATTACTAGGGTTAATTTTGAGCCAGTTAGGTAATAATCTAACTGGCTTTTGTCTGGTTACTGACTTCGTAGTGAATCAAGAAATCACAGATGAATCGGCTGCAAAAAGGCGCGATCGCGTAGCGTCTCCAAAGGAGAATCCCTCTGTTCTTGACAAATGGGGATGCGATCGCTCGCTTTACGCTTCCTTTCTCAAGAGTGGTAACATATACCGATTATCTGCCAGCATAAAGAAGAATCTGCTCGCAGGTTGTTCAAGCATTTGGGTAGTGTGGCAGTTTTATGAAGATTTTGTAAAATTCTCTACCGCCAACGGAATACCCATCTCTAATACTTGTAGCAAACTGAGAATGTAACAGAGTGTGTCGGTGCCAACGATCGGGTTAGAGTTTGGTAGTGCTACCCGGTTCAATGGCATAGCAGCCAGAAGCCTCGTATAGCGGCATCCGCTAGAGCGATCGCCTCTTCGCCCCACAATCTACACGCTCATCCAGTCTAGGGTCATCTATCCATTCGTCTCCTTCGTTGCTCCATAAAAACTCTAGTGGTAGAAATTCTCACGTTTCGTCAACAGGGAAAGAGCCTTGATTCTTCCGGAATACCTACGCTAATGGATGCTTTTGTTCTAGTTGTTGGAACTGATGCATTTCTGGCAACATTTCTGACGCGAATTGCTGCTTTAGTCGGTGGCGCAGTTGAAGCTGCCTCCCAGCTAGATGAAGTCATCCCACTGCTGGAAAAGCGACTGCCCTATATCTTAATTTTGCAGGCAAGTCTGGAGGGCAGTTTGGAATTCTGTTATCAGCTCAAACAACACAACCAATTAGCGGGGATTTACTGCATCTTGATAGAAGACCGACCGGAACTTGCCCACGAGCAAACACTTTCCGATCGACACCGGAAGTTGGCACTCATGGCAGAAGCTTTAGAAAAAGGAGCAGATGCTTACTTGCAAATTGCCCCAGTCAGAAGAAGGAGTGCTGCCCTTGCACAAGAGGAGATTGGGTTGCAAGATCGCTTACTGGCAGCACAAATTCAGATGGGATTACGCAAGGTGCAGAACTATCGCCAATTGATGCGAACTAATGATTTATTGTCAACAATGGCGCTATCTGACCCGCTAACAGAATTGAATAATCGTCGTGCCTTGGAATGGGAATTGCCCCGGCAGATTCAAAATGCTCGGAGTCGCTCAATACCGTTGAGTTTAGTGATGTTGGATGTGGACTTTTTCAAGTCTATTAACGACACCTACGGGCATCTTATCGGCGATCGCGTCCTGCAACTACTCTCCGCCCGTCTGCAACACAACCTGCGATTTCAAGACACTCTCTTCCGCTACGGAGGTGAGGAATTTGTTGTAATTCTCAGCCACACAGATGTTCAAGAGGCTCCAGTGGTAGCCCACCGTCTGTGTCGCCTGATCTGCGAACAACCCTTCAGAATTAATCCCACTCTGTCACTCACAATTACGATCAGTTTGGGGACAGGCACCCTGAATGCGACGGACGATATTAAAGGAGTAAACTTGCTACAACGTGCTGACCAAAACCTTCTGCAAGCCAAATCTGATGGTCGCAATCGAGTTGTTAGTGAATAATTGCGAATTGCGGAAAAGGTAGAAATTCTCCCCCTCAATTTTTACCTGTTAAAAACAACGAGAAGTGTATTGGAAATTACTACTTATTTGGGCTTAAAAGAGTATACTTAAATAATAGAAATTCGCATAAAACTTTTATTAAAGCTTATTTCTTCCTTATCAAAGTTATTATATCAAAAAAAGTAGGTGAAGTCTAGGATACAGAGCCAAAAACTTCCCATTAATTCTATAAATTGGTAATTGATTAATGACTACTAATTAGGAACGACTAACTTCTAACAGTATGTTGCTGAAGCACCTGATAGCACTCCTCAACTGAAGCACGTTCTTCCATCGTCGCTACCAGGGCTTCGTAGGCGGGATAGTTTTCCTCAATCAGAGTACGTGCTTGCAGCGCACTGGCACGCTCTTTCTGTTGAGCGCCGCTTTCCTGCCGTCCTAACTGTGTCAGCGCCTCTCTAATTTTTTGCCGGTCTTCTGCGCCTCCCTCGGCGCTACCGTATGCCAAAATCTCGGCGGCGATGCCTGCCATCCAGACGGTGCAGAATCGATCCAGGATGACTTGCATCTCCCAAGGGGTTGTCATTTCTTGCTGCAATTTTTGGGTATCAAATATCACCCCACCTTGCCCAGGATTTCCTTGTCTAACGGTTTCCCAGGCGCTGAGCGTGTAGCCAGTGATGGGAATTTCGAGTAAGTAGGCGACGAGGAAATGACCGGCTTCATGCCGCAATACGCGATCGCGGTATTTGGAGTCAGCACCTGCAAACAACTCCAAAAGGATTGCGATCCCTTTGCCTTGGAAGCTGAGGGTGTCTAGGGTTGCCAGTCCCAGAATGCTAATCGTTGCGATCGCGGGGATTGTCGGTGATATGTTCAACATTGGCCCCAACAAGCTAGAAAGCGTCATTGCAAAGACGCCAATGGCAATTAGATTTAGGGCAGTTTGTTGCATGATATTGAAGTCTAAGGTAGATGAATTAAAAATTAAAACTGGTGCTTTAAATTTTGCATTTTTAATTTTTAATTACTGGCTAGGGTGAAGTATTGGGGTTGGGATTGGTCGGCGACACGACAGAGCGATCGCCCGATGGCTGCGCCCCACCTCCGAATTGTTTGGCTTTATAAAATGTTTCCAGACTATCGCGATCGCCCACATAGCGCCAGTGCCACGGTTCATAACTAACGCCTTGGGGATTGTTGCGGGGAAACGATATCTCAAAGCTATAGTAAGGGGCGTTCTTCTGAAGCCACTTAAAAGCCGCAGTCTTCTCAAAGTTAGGACTGAGATTCGTTGCGGGGACTCTTCCATCACCCACGTCTATCGCGTACCCAGTATGATGTTCGCTGTGACCGGGAGGCGCACTCACTTTTGCCCGTTCGGCGGCTGACTGTCCGCGCTGCGCCTTAGTGTCAAAATATAAATGCTGCTGCTCGCTAATCGAGCGAAATCCTGAAATTGGCACGATGATAATCCCGGAAGCTCGCGCCGCTGCTACCATCGCGTTATATTGTCTGGCGGCAGCTTTACGCATTTTCAAGCGACCATCCGCTGTAATCGCCTCTAGTTCGGACTGTGGTGCTTCTTGGTAGGGAAAGTGTCCAAAGAGAGTATTAACTTCTGGTGTAGCGGAAGGCGTTTGAATGCCTGGAATCTGATTTTGGACAGGCGTTGATGCATCCGATTCGGATACAGGACGGGGGACTAAGATACCGATAATCAGCGCGATCGCTCCCAATCCCAACGAACCCGCTAACAGGAGAATCGGATGCCACTTTCGGTGGTGTCGGCTGAGGTGCGGCGTATCCCGCAACGCCTCCGGAATATCGTCTATCGGCAGTGCCGACTTGGGTGGTTTTTCAGGCATACCCGCGTTTTCCAAAAGAGCCACTCCTGTTGTTTTTGTGGTTAGTTATCAATTCTTAGATATCCAACAACGGCACTGAGACTCAACACCTAACTTTACAAGTATTTTAGACTGAGCGAATATCAACAGCCGCCGTGTATTCCCAGATGCCTCGTCATCAACCCTGATGCTTAACATGAATAGAGGCTGACATATCGTACAGGTGTCAGTCTAAACCTTCTGCTGACAACCCATGAGACGATGCCTAATATAGGAATTCAACTGCTGGAACTCTATTTCCGGCTAGGTGGTGGCATTTTGCTGGGATGGGTTTTGGGTCGCCAACTGCCCAAAGTAGTTCCCACCTATTTAGGGAAGTTTCTCTTTTGGATTGGAGTCCCGCTTGGCATTGTGGCGTTTCTGCGTCACGCTGACTTATCTGGGCCAATTTGGATTGCACCCGTCGCCGCTTGGGTGGCAATTTTGGTGGGAGCCGGATTGGCCTGGTTTTGGATAGGAAGGCAAGCCTCGCGATTCCCTAAAAAAGCTTGGAGTAAATCTACTCAAGGAAGTTTTCTATTAGCCTCAATGGTCGGGAACACCGGCTACTTGGGTTATCCCGTCACCCTCGCTCTCGTCGGGCAGCAGTACTTTGGGTGGGCGCTATTTTATGACCTGATGGGCACCACGCTGGGAGCCTACGGCTTGGGCGTTGTCTTGGCGGCTCGTTTTGGGGTTGGGGCAGAAAAGGGCGTCTTCCCGTCCCTACAGGCAGTGCTGATCAATCCAGCGCTGTGGAGTTTTGGCTTTGGACTGGGTTTTCGCAACTTCCCACTGCCCGAACCCGCTGAACAATTGCTGCAAATGATTGCTTGGAGTGGAGTGGCGCTGGCTTTGGTGCTAACGGGACTTAAACAGATTTCAAGCCCAAATAAAACCCAAAGCAGCTTTATAGGCTGAGAATACATCTCGATTAGCGTTCACCCACTCCATAAAACGGAAAGACATCGCTGTCCG
>NZ_JAMPKE010000022.1:0-93426 GCF_039961955.1 Trichocoleus sp. DQ-A1 | reverse complement strand
GTCTCGGTTGGTGCGAAAAACCTTGTCTTTCTCCAAATCGTTGGAGAATCACATTGGGGCAATCTGGTACTTTATCCACTACTACAACGCATCATTACGTGTTTAGCACTACCAACTTAGGTATTTTTCCCCGGTAGATCCAGCGCTTGCATTGCCGCTTTAATCAATGGATAAAACGGAGGTTTCGTCACATCAACCTCTTTGGCATTTTCCCGCGTGATTCCGAGTAAACCCATTCGGTGTCCTTGCTGAATCGCCAGAACCTTGCCTTCGGGATTTCTAATTTTTAACTCTTTTAAAGACTCAGAAAGGCTACAGGTATAGCGACGCTGGTTGTAGTGAAACTCAGCTTTCAATCCTGGGGAGAAGGACAATTGATGAGGTTCACCCGTGGAACGTCGCAGACCTACTAACTCCAGTTGTATTGTGGTGTTGCCATTCCAGGTATTTTGTCGCAGTTTGTAGGCGATATCAACCCGCGACGGTAAAGGGTAATAATTGCCCCATCGCCAAGCGATCGCTTCGATTTTCCGAACCTGACTCCCGTTATCCCCAGAGTCTTGGAATTTTAATTTGACGTGACCCTTCCCGACAATTTTTTGCTCAACTACGCGGACATTCGGCGTCCAGAATACGGGATCGGCGTTTTCAATCCCGCACGGGTGAAGGGCATCAATCTGTTGGTACAGATCAAGATTAATATCGTCGAGGTTAGCCTGAACGTCAATCTTGAGCAGCGGCTTTAGGTGCTGGGGTTCCAGACACTGATGAGCAAAAAGGCTAAGACGCGATCGCAATGCGGGGAGATTTTCGGCTGGCATCGAAAAGCCCCCCGCCGCCTTGTGTCCGCCAAATTTTCCTAGCAAATCTTGACAAAACTGCAAAGCTTCAAATACGTGAAACTCCGGAATTCCCCGCGCCGAACCCCGGACGTGATGCTCATCCTCATAAGTTCCGATAAACACCGGCACGCCGTAGCGTTCCACCAAGCGCGAGGCAACAATTCCAATCACGCCATGATGCCATCCCGGTTGAACCAGCACTAACACCCGTTCTTGCTGGAAGTCAATCGACTTATCTGGAATTTGAGGTAAAACCTCACTGGCAGAATCTAACTTTTTATTCGGGGTTCCAATAATCTGGGTTTCTTCACACCAAGTAACAGCATCCCGTTCAATCTCTTCACAGAGTTGCTGTCGGTGTTTGTTAATTTGTTCGCACTGCATCGCCCGTTCCAGTGCGATTCCCATATCATCAGTTATCAGCAATTCAATCACCGTCTGCGGGTCGGCAATCCGTCCCACGGCGTTAATTCTGGGTCCCAGGCGAAACCCAATATCCTCTGGCTTTAAGGATTGTGGATTTGGGATTTTAGATTTTGGAGTTTCCGCTTCGCTGTTCTCTGTGCCTTGAGGTACACCCGCTATCTGAATCAGCGCCTGAACTCCCGCTAGTTGAGAATTCGGTAATTGTTGCAAACCCCGCTTCACCCAGCGGCGGTTTACTCCAGTTAATGGTGCTAAATCGGCAATGGTTCCGAGGGTAAAGAGCTCTAATAGTGGCTTCACCAATCCCTTCGTTTGACCCATCTGTTGAGCGAGGGTGACAGCCAAGATATAAGCGACGCCGACGCCCGCCACCCCGCGATAAGGGGAAGATTCTCGAATCAGCTTGGGATTGAGAATGGCATCGGCTGGCGGCAGTTTTTCGGGAATATCGTGATGATCGGTGACAATGACTTTGACACCCAGCTGTCGTGCCCGATCGATTGGTTCAAAAGCAGAAATGCCGTTGTCTACCGTTAAAATCAGCCAAACGCCTTCCCGGTGAAATTCTTCGACAATCCGGCGATTAATCCCGTAGCCTTCACTCATGCGGCTGGGAATCGCATAATCCACCTGCGCCCCTAACCACCGTAGCGCCCGCAGTAATAGCGCCGTGCTGGTCATCCCATCCGCATCATAGTCTCCGCAAATAGCAATTTTGTGTTGGGATGCGATCGCTTCTTGCAACAACTCCACACTAATTGCCAAGTCGGGGAATTCTTCCAAAGGTGAGGGCAAAACCTGAGATTCTGGATCTAGGAATGCTTGCGCCTCTTCTGCCGTCTCAATGCCTCGGTTAATCAGTACCTGACTCAACAGTGGTGAAAGACCCGTCGTTTTAGCTAACTGTTGGGCTAGTTCGTCTCGTACTGGAAATATTTGCCATCGATGATTGGGCAATCGGGCAGGACGAGGGGATGATTCTGAATGAGGGCGATCTTGCACAGGCGTCGTATTTCCAGCAGTCTGGCTCAGCCCATCCTATCAGTTTTAATTCGTTAAATGATTGGGTCTATAGGGATATGCGATCGCTTTTAATAAACAGCAACCCGACCGTCATCTCTTAAATAAATTGTGCGATCGCCTGGTGGACGCCCACCGGGACGGACTTCGATGCGTAAAGTTCTGGCATTCGGTTTAGCAAGTCTTACTCCCAGCGGCAAACCCGTTGCATCCCACAGCAAAAGTGATAGATTCGGGTCTGTACCTCCTCCCCTCGTGAAAGACACTACTTGTCCGGGATTCAGGGGAATCGGATCGGTACCCACCACCTTTTGCATCTGAACCAAACTCGATGTCAGGTTTACCACCTCATAGGTGATGCGTTGTCCCGGTACGAACTGAATCGGGGCTGGGGGGCACTTTGCCGCACAAGTTCCCGCCAAAGCTGGTTGGATGTGTGCCGCTGCACCAACGCTAAAAGCAGCTACGACTAAAACTGCTGGTAAAAATTTAGACATTAAAGGCTGCGTTGTGACTTGCTGAGAAGTCTGTTCCCGAAAGCTCATTTACTCAAATTCTGTAATCTATTTATCTAAATTTTAAACTTTTTCAGAGTCTTTTGCTTTTTGCTGATACGCTCAAACCTGCTTTTTAGTTTATGTAATTATACGTATACTAAACAATACTTAGTATGAAAAATACGCACATACTAAGTAATACTGAATCCTTGCAGATTTAGCACAAATTCAAGCAAGACTTTTACAGTAAACGCAGCTGGGAATCTGTCGTTGCCACAGATTGCTGACTCGGTTGATTCGTTCCTATCGCTGATGCTTCCTCAATGTCAGAAGCGTTGAACCACGCCTCTTCCTCATGTGCCAGTAACTTCTGGGCTTCTTCCAGCATCAAGGCGGCAATATCCTTAAGGTCTTCCCGATTGGCTAAGTAAGTTTTCAGCGCTTCCACAGGATCGGTGCTGGCACTAGAACCGAGTTCGGGCAAGCGAGGACGCGCTAGCTGACTGACTAATTCCGCCTGAATTGTGTAGGTGTGGGCGTCACTTAAGCTAGCGTGCAGGGCATTATTATCAATCAAATCTATCTGCTCGGAACGCAGTTTGTAGATTAGCCGCACGACAGCATCTTTGATATCTTTTTTGCCTATCGCTTTGATTAAAGCGGCTTGCGGCTCAGATGCATCAGAGACATCCACTTCGATAGTCCGGAAGGGGCGCACCGGAAGAGGACAAAATTCCCACTGGGCGTTGCCTCGTTCCAGCTGAATCATCACATAGCCTTTGTCTTCTTTTTCTTCGCTGAAATCGACTCGCTCAATACTGCCTGGGTAGATAACTGGAGGCTGGTTCGACTTGTTGAGATTCTGATGTCGGTGGACGTGCCCCAACGCGACGTAGTCAAAGCAAGGTCGCGTCAGCATCGAGATGGGGATGGTAAACCCTTTGCCGACTGCTAGGAAGCGCTCTGCACCTAAGTTAGCTCGGTCTGCCATCAGGTGAGCTAAAAGAACGGTTGGCACTTCTGGATCTAGACGTCGGATTTCTCCTTCTAGGCAAGGCTCAAGACGCTTAATTAATAACTCGTTGACTTCGGCTAGAGACAAATCTTCGGTTTCTGGGCGCGTCAGCAGGGCGGAACGGGTGAGCCAAGGGAGGGTAATGATTTGGACGGGACCGCTGCGGGTTTCGATGCGGTGGGTGACGATGCGATCGCCTACAATAAACCCCGGCACTCCCAATGTCCGATAAATACATAAACTCGCGCCTCCCTGCCCCTGGGAATGCTGGTCGTGATTCCCCACCAGCAACACCGTCGGAATCTGGGCATCGACTAAGCGGCGAAACTGACTGGCAAACGCTTCCTGTACATAGGGCGGCGGCGTTGCATCGGGGAAAGCATCTCCACCGAACAAGACTAAATCGACGGGTTCGGCATTCTCTCCATCTGAGCTTTGCCCAATCGCTCGGTCAATACACTTCGATAAAGTATTGACAAAATCCTCAAGGCGTGTGTTTACTCCGGTTTCCGGATTGACCCGTCCGTGGGAGAAGCCACTCCCCATGTGAATATCGGATAGGTGGAGGATTTTAATCATTTTGCTAATTGGTAATTGGTGATTGGTCATGGGTAATGGGTAATCTTCTTGCCATTACCCATTACCCATTACCTATTACCCATTAGACATTCTAAATGTGAATTCCACATTCGGTTTTACCCATGCCGCGCCAGCGACCTGCGCGTTCGTCTTCACCCTCAGCAACGGGTGTAGTAATGGGTTCGTCGCCGATGCTGGCATATCCCTGATCGTGCAGAGGATTGTAAATCATGCCATGCTCAGCCACATAAGCCCAGCTGTCCTTGCGTGTCCAGTTGGCCAGAGGATTCACTTTCAGCCGTTGCTGTGAATCTAGTTCCAAGACTGGCATATCAGCACGAGTCACGGCTTGGTCGCGGCGGCGTCCGGTAATCCAGGCAACGGTGCTGAGTTCTGCTAGACCCCGTTGCAATGGTTCAATTTTGGTCAGGTGGTGAAATTGAGTGATGTCCTTATCCCACAGCGCTTCGCCGTATTTAGCCGCAAAGGCTTCGCGGGAGTCTAGATCGGGAATTTTGTAAGTTTGGAGGTTTAAATTGTAAAGTGCCTGCGCTTTAGCAACTAACTCCAGGGTTTGAGGAAAGTGATACAGCGTGTCCAGAAACAGGACTGGCACTGGCGTTGCTGGTTTGAGATCGCGGTATAAAAGATCCGTAATTACCAAATCATCCACATTAAAGGCGCTGGTTTGCACCAGTCCCGTGGGGATATTTGTAACACACCAAGCCAGGATCTCTCTGGGATGAGCTTTGTCAAATTTTTGGTTAAGCTCATCCAGATTAAACGAGGAGATGCTAACGGGAGCTGTGGTGCTATCGCTCATGGTACGTTTCTAGTGAATTTCTGAATTCTTTATTACAAATTATTTTACCTCTTATAAGCACCTAACCCGACCGGAGAACAGGGCTATAAATGAACATCGTGTAAAGAATTGCATGGCATTCTACTGGTACAGACATGGGCGCGGACAAGAATCACCCCGCCTACATTCCCTCGCCAACAACATCCTGCTATCGGGAGGAGGGATTGCAGAGGCAAAGCGTAGCCAGTCACAGAATGATTCTGCTGCTTTTTTTGGGATGGGTGTCCGCTTTGAAGAAAAGATGAGATAACTTTCTAATTGTTGAACCGGCAATTGATTTCTGCCAAACTGCACTAGGAGCTATCATCGCTCTATCAAAGTTTTTTGGAGAGATTGAGTGCGGTTAATTCTGTACAGCAAGCCGGGTTGTCACTTGTGCGAGGGGTTACAAGAAAAACTCGAACAAGTTTCAAACCCCCCCATTGAACTGGAAATCCGGGATATCACTACCCGCGAAGATTGGTTTCAAGCCTATCAATATGAAATTCCCGTCCTGTTTAGGGTTCGATCGCAGCGTACAGATCGAGTAGAAGAACCGTTGCCCCGTCCTTCACCCCGCGCTACGGTGCAGCAGTTGGAGCAAATGTTACAGAAATATTTGCTTGTAAAAGATAAAGAATAAGCGCGAATAGTCCTGAGTCGAGCGTCCGCCTGCTAACGATTCGATGACTCATGACTAACGATTAATGACTCGTGACGATTGTGAGGAGTTACTAAAGATGAAATTGCGAGAGTTATTAGCAACCATTCCCCATATTGAGCAACCCTCTAGTCAGACTGCTCTGGACTTGGAAGTTAAAGGATTAACGACAAATTCTCATGCTTGTCAACCAGGAGATTTATTTATCGGGATGCCCGGAACCCGAGTGGATGGAGGGGAGTTTTGGGAAGGCGCGATCGCATCCGGTGCAGTCGCCGCCCTGGTTTCTTCTCAAGCTGCCCAAAAACATCCTCCCAAAGGGGAAGATGCCTGCGTGATTCCAGTTGCAGACATGACTCAAGCTTGCGCCCAAGTTGCTGCTGCCTTTTATGGCTACCCAGCGCAACAGCTAAAACTGATTGGCGTCACTGGCACGAATGGCAAAACGACAACGACCCATTTAATCGAATTTTTCCTGACCCAGAGCCAGTTACCGGCGGCTTTATTTGGGACGCTGTATGCCCGTTGGGCTGGCTTTACACAAACCGCTGCCCACACGACGCCTTTTGCGGTCGAACTGCAAAAACAACTGGCAGAAGCGATCGCAGCAGGATGTCAGATGGGTGTGATGGAAGTAAGTTCTCACGCTTTGGCGCAAGGTCGGATTTTAGGTTGTCCGTTTTCGGTTGCGGTGTTTACCAATCTCACCCAGGATCATCTAGACTTCCACCACGACATGGAAGATTACTTCAATGCAAAAGCGTTGCTCTTTAGCCCTGAGTATCTCAAAGGGCGGGCGGTAATTAATTCAGATGATTCTTATGGACAGCGATTGATTGAACGGTTAAATCCAGACCAAGTATGGCGCTACAGTGTCAACGATTCAACCGCCGATTTGTGGATGAGCAATCTGAGTTATGAGCCAACGGGAGTCAGCGGGGTGATGCATACCCCCAAAGGGGACGTGACTTTCCGTTCGCCCCTGGTAGGGCAGTACAATCTGGAAAATTTACTTGCCGCTGTGGGAGCAGTGTTGCATCTGGGAGTAGATTTGGAGTTAATTGCGGCGGCGCTACCCCAATTTTCGGGAGTGCCGGGACGGATGGAACGAGTGCAAATCGGTTCCCAGCAAGAGATTAGCGTTATTGTCGATTATGCTCACACGCCGGACAGTTTGGAGAATTTGCTAAAAGCGGCGCGTCCGTTTATTCCCGGTAAGATGATCTGCGTCTTCGGTTGTGGAGGCGATCGCGATCGCACTAAACGCCCGAAAATGGGTCAAATTGCCGCGCAGTTGGCAGACAAAGCCGTTGTTACCTCCGACAACCCGCGGACGGAAGATCCAGAACGGATTTTGCAAGATATTGTCGCCGGGATACCAACCTCGGCTCAACCAATCGTGGTGATTAGCGATCGCGCGACTGCCATTCATACCGCCATTTTAGAAGCCCAACCGGGTGATGGTGTCCTGATTGCTGGTAAAGGTCATGAAGACTACCAAATCTTAGGAACGGAAAAAATCCACTTTGACGATCGAGAACAAGCACGGGATGCCTTATTAAAGCGGATGCCTGGTTAAAGCAATTGCAGATTTTAGATTGTAGAGTGGAGCGGTTAACTTGTAACTAGGCGCAATTCAATCTAACTTGTTGTCTCTTGAAATGGAGATTGATGGCTAGGAAAGGATTAAAGAGACACTCGCTAGATGGGTAGAAATCAAGATGAAACTATCTCTGGTTTCTCTCAATCTGCGCTCCGCACCGCTGCGCTAAAAGTAGCTATAAAGGAGTTTCCAGTCAAAAGTCTTCAAAACCATCCAAGTTGATTTTCACCCATTTGTTGAGACATCAGTGCATTTAACAAGTCACCTTTTCATCCAAAAGCAACCTCTAAAATCTTAAAATCTTATGGATGCATCCCTTTACCAATTGGCTCTGCGTGTAGAGTCAGCGCCTCAGCCGCTTGCCGTGAGTGCAACTACGCTCAAGTCCTTGCTGTGGGCGCTGATGGACGTACTGATTGACCAACAACTGCCAGCCAAACTCTGGGTAAAGCTACCGCCTGGAGAAGGCTGGCAGGCGCAGATAGAACAATATCAGGAGCGGGGGCAGGTTGGGCATACCATTTATGTCTGTAACGGCAAAGAGGGACGAGAGCAGGAGAGAGTAGAAGCAGGAGAGAGCCAAAGCCAGGAAGAATTTGAAAATTCCCCTTATGCACTCACCGGCTCCCCAAAAATTTCCCCCACCGCCTCGCAGATTATTCCAGTTCAACTGAAGTCGGAAAACGCAATTTCCAGAGAATATTTTTTGTTAGTGCTATCCGAACGCTTTTGCGGCTTAATTTTGGCTCATCGACCCCGCAGCGCTAAGCCATCTGCCCAGACAACTTCAAAGGATTTGGATCAAATCAAAAATATAGACTCAAAAGAGTTTCTCGCTTCTCAGTACCGGAATAAGAGCGCCCTAGGCAATCCTTACGGGGCACAGTCAGGCGTTAGCGAAAGCGTTTTGGCTTTGCAAAAGCAAATGGCTACAGCAGGCACGGAGGACAAGCGAGGACGACCGCTGCTGACAATTTGCGCTTTTGACAAGCCAGTGATTCAGGAGGTTTTGCAGGGAATCCGACCCGCGATCGCGCCCACTGAAGAGACTCTCCTCAGCAACTGGGACAAGCTATTTACCTTACCGCAATCACCCGATTTAGTACAAAATCGAGCGATCGCATCCATCCTGACTCAGTTACTGGTAAAACAAGTCCAGCAGCAAGAGGAAATCGGGCGGGGTGCTGCCGCCAATCATGCATCAACAACGGAAATCGCCGAACTCCAGCGGCAAAATCAAGCTTTGCTGGATGAAGTGCGCTTTAAAGATGAACTACTAAGCAATGCGCTGTTGGAACTGCGGACGCCGCTAACCAACATGAAAACCGCGCTGACGCTGCTAGAGTCCCCACAACTCAAACCCTCGCAGCGTCAGCGCTACCTGCATTTGCTGCATACACAGTGCGATCGCCAAGTTTCCTTGATTAGCGGTTTAATGGAGCTAGTACAGCTAGATCGGGCAACTACCCCAACAACTTTGCTTCCAGTGCAGTTGGCAGATATTGTGCCTGGAGTTGTCAGCACCTATCAAGCGATCGCGCAAGAAAAAGGTATCCAGTTAGGCTACACGGTCAGTCCTAACCTTCCGGCTGTCTCCTGCTTAGAGGCATGGCTGCGACAAATTATTATCAATCTGCTACACAACAGCATTAAATTCACTCCCACTGGTGGTCAGGTGGTGGTACGCACCAAGCAACAAGGCGAATACGTACAGTTGGAATTTCGCGATACCGGCATCGGCATTGCCCCGAACGAATTGCCCAAGATTTTTGACCGCTTTTATCGCGGACGCCTAGCACCGGGCGAAGAAGTTTTCGGTGCTGGATTAGGTTTAACCATTGTGCAGCAACTTCTCCTACGTTGCGCTGGCTCTATTTCTGTCACCAGTAAACTTGGTCAGGGTTCTACTTTCAAAGTGTTGTTACCCGTTCACCATTCGACATCTGTTCAGCCGTAAGTTGGGTATCTGAATACCATTGCACGGGATATCTGGCATAGATTCATCTATCCCATTTCCCAGTTGGCTGGAATATATTGCGCTTCTAACGGTAGGGGCTTTTTGATTGCCGTGCCCCTACAGATGTATCGCACCCCATCCTGGAATGGCGATAATTGCTTATGTTTCTACCGACTCAAAGGTAATTGACATCGCCGCCAACTCTTGAGTATCGACACGATTAATTAGCCCCAGCCCCCGAACCTCTGCCTTCTCACCACCACGACTATTTCCTGCGCCTCGGTTAAAGTCTTCTAGCAAACCGTCGATTAACTTGGTTGGTTCCTCACCCAGCGTCATTGGCAACCCTGATGCTTGCCCTCGTACCCTCGCCACTTCCTGCAATGCCTTGAGCGCTTGTTTAAGAGGAGTGGCACTGGCGATTATCAGAACCTCTACCATGCCGACGGGTTTTGCGACTTTAAATCTGAACTTATCTTTTCCCGGTTGCGGGATTTGTCGCGTTTCTCCGGCTTTTACCAGAGTCGCACTCTCTTCTACCGTCCAGGTATTCGGAAAAACGATCGTCATTTCTCCTTCAGGATCGATTACTAAAACGGATACGTGAAGATCCCGATTTTCTTGGTTCGTCACCACAAACTGAAGCGGCGTTCCCAAGGGGAGTTTTAAGTTGTCGGGACCCGATCGCCCACGGCTGCGGTTTGAGTTTTGAGTCGAAGAATTGCTGCTGTTTTGTGAACCGCGAATCGGGAAAGTAGTTGCAAATGTCTCGCCCTCCGCTCTTTTCATGGAAGCCACTACATTCAGCCGAGAGGAACCGGGATTGAGTATCATCTTGGCAATGTGAGCTGCTAGCAGTGACTTAAATTTCGGGGTGAGACGGGTGATAGCCGCCTCTATCGATTCACCAGATACACCAAAAGAGCCAGGAATTTGTTCTAGTGCTGGAGTGAATAAGCCGACACTGCCAATATCGGGCACAGAGGTTAAATTAGGAGTCTCTCCATTTTTCTGAAATTGACGATTCTCCTGGGTAATTCGTCCTAAGAGGTAGGCGACATATTCTTCCTGTTGTAAAGGCAAGATTTTGAGGCGCTGGATAGCCTTGAGGGCTTGTTCTGCCTTAGCTGTGTCGTTACCCAGCGATGGATCTAGACCAATCGGTAAAGTCATATCGCTGGGAATCCCGCGCATTCGCTCTTGCAGGAATGTTCCCAGTTGCGGGGGCGAGGAAACCCCGCCCCTTCCTGCATTTAGGAGTTTGCCCCGCGCCGTTAATCCTTTGCGCGAGTTCGCTTCCAACTGTACCAATCCCTGCTCCTTGCCTTGAGCGTCTATCACTGTCAAAATCGCACCTCGATCGAAGGCAGGGATGCTTTGGGAATTGACACCTCCCAACCACAAGTGCACCCCATCTCCCTCAACTTTGGTGATTACCGCTTCCGCCGGGAGAGTCTGTTGGTTTAGGAAGTAAGCGGGTTCCTCTTCATTGCTTTTTTGCTTAGCTTCATATTCTGGAATTTGACCCGTAGAAGAAATCTGGTTAGTAGTACGGGCAATATTTGCGATCGCACTCGCCACGGGTTCATCCCCGGTTTGCTGCCAAAGATACTGCGTCATCACATAAGTAAATGCCCCCGCCGCAAAGCCGTTGAAGCGCTGATCCGCCGCCAGTTGCTTGCGATCGGCGGCAGCAATGACGACCCCTTTGGCAACTCCTGCCCTGCGTGCCTGAATATACTCATCCGGGGATAAATTTACCCGCGATAGCAATTGCCGCTGATATTCTTTCTCCACTGGGCTGACTTTAACTTGCACGCCACCATCCAGCGCCCTGACGTTCAAATTCCCCCGTTTCCCGCCCCCAGCATGACAACTATCTAGAACCATTGTCAGGTTTTCTGTTTTTACCGCTGACGCCAGTAAAAACAGCGTGTGTCCTGTGATATCGGATGCAATACCCCCACGGCGACGGGTAACCAACGGTAGGGAGTTATCGGCGGGGACGATTGTACTGTTTAAACAACTTTCGCTCAGTTTTAAGACCACTTCATCGCATTCTGGGCTGTCATCCACCCGCGAACCGTGCCCGGAGAAGTGAAATACCACAACATCTCCCGGCTTCGCTTGCCCAATCAGATATTCGTCAAATGCACCCAAGATACCTTCACGAGTGGCTTGGGCATCTGTCAGGATATGGACATCCTTCTTGTTGAAGCCAAAGCGGTGAATCAGCAGATGTTGCTGCATTTCCACATCGGTAATGCAACCCGCTAAGCGATCGCTACTATTTTGATAAGCGTTAATTCCCACTAGCAGCGCCAGTTTGCGGGGTGTACTTTGAGCGAGGACTTTGCCATAGCGATCGCCCTTTCGCATCACATCCAGATGGCTTAAACCCAAAGTTGCCAGCGTCGATCCGGCAAATTGCAAAAACTGACGGCGCTTGATGTGAGACATCATCAATGTTTCCTCAAGTGGTGCAGGATGAAAGGCTGAGATTACTGAAATCTTGTGTTCAACGAGCTATGTTGACGACGGCACAGATTAGTGACATGGTTAACTGTGTTCTATTTATATCGGAAGTCGTTAACGATGCGCTGCGCTATTTTAAGTCGGGCTGGTCAAGTTTTGGCAAACGGAAATTTTATCATTCAACAAGATGAAAATGGCAATCTGAGGTTGGATTTCCGCACAGATGGAGGAAAAATCCTCCAAGGAGGAATCATCGAGCCGGATGGTGACTTAACCTCAGCCAGTAAAGTTCTCTATCGCCAGTTTTTTGAAGCTTGGGGAGTCAGCGAGATCGCACTGACCGCTATGCCTAAGTTTTAGCGTCAACTTTGGGTGGAAGCTTGTTTTATTTGTCAGATTGGTAATGGTTAATAAAGAATAGGTGGAAACATGAAAACAACCAATTATCCATTACCGACAAATTATCAAAAAAGTAATTAACCGGATTCGATTTCACTTATTTATCCTAATAAATGTGGGATTTTTTTAATTAGTTAGAAATGAATTTCCTAATCAATCCTTGTCAAACGCTCAGATGAATATTGCCTTATTCAGCTTCGCCAATCAAAGTAAATGCTGCCCACTGCACGGGATCTGAATATTGTTGCTGTTTCATGGTTGTCAGCATCGCATTTCGCAATGCCGTAGCTTTATCAGCCTTTTGCTGAAGATTTTTATAAAACTCCGTCATCAAAAAAGCAGTTGAATTATCCGGGACTTGCCATAGAGAGACCACCACGCTAGGCACACCAGCGGAAATTAAAGAACGGGATAAACCAATAACACCATCGCCCGTAATGCGTCCTCGTCCGGTGTCGCAAGCACTCAGAACCACTAATTCAGCATTCAATTTTAGATTAAGGATTTCTTCAGCAGTGAGCAACCCGTCGTCGTTGTTAGATGGAGTGAGAGCGATCGCACTTCCCAATCCCCGGTCATCATCTAGTAAACCATGAGTGGCTAGATGAATGATTCGCGCTTTAGGCAATGCTTGCGCGATCGCTACTTTAGTCGCTTGGCTACCAGTAATCGCTTGAGTTTTGAGTAGTTTAGCAATATCCTTTGCTTCCTGTTCCGCCCACGGCAAATTAGGTAACTGCTGCGCTGGTTCTCCAGGGTTCAGCACCACTCCAGGCATTATCGGATTACCTACTACTAACGCCTCTTGTATAGATGGGATTGATTGTGTCTCCACACGTTGCCTTTGCTGATGAGTTAAATCCAGCACTTGAATTGAAGGAGCCGTGAGAATCGTATGTTTTTCAATCAGGTATTTGCCAGAAGCATCTTGGAGAGCGGGAAAAGGGGTGAGGAACAACTCGTGCTGCGGGATAAAGATTACACGAGCTTTTGGATCGCTAGGCAACCGATCGCCAATCGGTTCAATAAGCAATTTGTGAATTTGTTGTAATCGTCTAGTTGGTTTTTCCTCTTCTATAAGCTCCGCTACCACACCTCCACCACGTCCTCTGACTCCCATTGATTGACGGGAACTGAAAACCAGGTTTGCCAGCGAGGTATTCTGCTGCTGCCACAAAGGTTTAAGATCGACTTTGCGAAACGTCACTTTTTTGCAAGTGTTAAATGCTGCTGGTGGTACTCAATCGCTCGTGCAAAGTCCCCCAGAGAATGGTAAGCATTCCCGAGATTTCCCAGAGCATAACTCTCAATAGAGCGGTCTTCGTTCTCCCCGACAATTGCCAAAACTTGCTTGTAGCAATCAATCGCTTTGGGATATAACCCCAAGGAATAGTAAGCAACTCCCAGATTTACCAGAACCTGCCCTTCACTTGGGCGGTCTTTTATCTCCCGATAGATCATCAATGCCTGTTGCCAAGACTGTAAAGCTGCCTCGAATTGACTGGTCTGAAACTGCTGAACACCTTGCTGAAACAGTTGGTCTGCTTCGGTACGGTCATCTTGTGTTTGCGCTAACGCTTGTGGTGCAGACAATGGGAATGGAAAATTGACAAGCAAAGGCGTCAAGACACTACTGAGGAGGGTGATGAAGGCGATTCGGATGATGCTTTGAGAAGGGATTGCTTTCACTGCTGGGTAGATGAATGATGTTGTCAAATTGACTGGAATGAAATCAAGCACAAATGGGCTGCGCCTACGGTTCGCCAATGAGGATGAAACCCGCCCAGTTCATCGGGTTCGGGTGTTGTTTCATCGTTGCTAGCATGGCGCTTTGCAGTGCAACTGCTTTATCGGGATTCGATTGAAGATTTTTATAAAACTCAGTCATCAAGAAGGCAGTCGGCTCATCCGGCATAGACCCTAGGGGGGCAATGACGCTGGGAACTCCCGCTGCCAGAAAAGAGCGCGTTAGCCCAATCACGCCATCCTCGGTAATTCGACCCAAACCCGCATCACAGGCGCTCAGGACAACTAACTCAGCGTTTAGCTTCAGATTCAGGATTTCTTCTGCTGTCAGCAACCCGTCATCGGTGTTAGAGGGAGCCAAAGCGATCGCATTGCTCAATGCCTGCTCCTCATCGATTAACCCAGTCGTTGCTAGATGAATAATTCGCGCTTGGGGCATTTGCTGCACAATCGCGGTCTCGGTTGCTGCGTCGCCGATCAGCGCTTGGGTATTGAAGAGATTCGCGATCGCGTTTGCTTCCTGTTCCGCTCCGGGCAGTTGCTGTAACAACACCGGCTTTTGTCCTATCTTGGGAGGAACGCGGGGCATCGTCGGATTCCCCACCACCAGCACATCCTTGGCAATCCCTTGGATTCGCTGTCGATGCTTGTAAAGTAAATCCAGCGCCTGAATTGAGGGAGCGGTAAAAATTGCGTGTCGCTCGATCAGGTATTTGCCTTGTTTATCTTGCAGCGCTGCGAAGGGAAGCAGAAACAGAGATTTTTGCGGGATAAAGGCGACACGAGCGTTCGCAGCTTTTGGCAACAATTCCGCAATCGGCTCAATGAGCAGGTGATGAAGTTGCTGTAACTGTTTACTTGGGCGATTGTCCTGTTTTGTCGTCACGACAATGCCACTCTTATTTGCAGCACTCCCGAACCCCATCGCCGCACGGCTACTACTCACCAACGCTGAGAGGGAGGTATTTTGCTTCTGCCACAACGGTTTAAGGTCAACCCGTCGTAAGGTGATTTCACCTGTGGGTTGAACCACCCAAATCAGCAGTTCTGATTCTTGGGTTTGTTCTTTTCCTTGAACGGGGAACGTCTCGTAATTAATTGAGTATTCAACGAGTGTGGCGTTGTGTTCTTTAGCAACTTGTCGAATTTGTTCGATATTGAGTGGATTGACGGTCGCGGGAGCCTTTGGAGTTTGTGCCAACACCTGAGAGCCAGGGAAAATTTCAGCCTTCTTCCCTGGGAAAGGGGTTAAGACAGTCGCCACAAAAGTAATCAGTAAGGGTACAAGGTTTTGCACCCCGGTAAGGCTGATTTTCTGGAGTTGCATGGCTGACAAGGTAAGTAGATGTACGGACAGTGTTTACACTGTCTTAGCCCAGGGAATCGGGCGTGTCCAGTGTTGGCTCTATGCTGGGGTAGTGGTAACGCCAACTTGACAGACCAAGCGATCGCGTATGCACTCTGATGCGCTGTTTGTGCCTCCTCTTGGGCACCCCGATATCTTGAAACCCAGTTAAAACTCTACCCAAATGCTGCTCATCCACAGCATTTTTTGATTAGAGTGGAATTATCACCTGTATTGCTGTCCTTCAGCCCAAAGACCATGAGTTTACTTGTCAAACAGCTGACCACTTATCTAGCTTTGCTGGCTATCGGCGGTGGTGCAGGAATATATGCCAGTCGCCATTTCGCAGCAGACAACCCCAGTGTCGAAGGCAGAATCCCATCAGCGATTCCAGCTGCGCTACAGCAAATCTCCCCGCCCCAGAATCGCGCTCCCCAAGAGAACCTGAATTTTATTGCCGAAGCAGCCGAAAAAGTTGGCCCTGCTGTCGTGCGAATTGATGCGGCTCGTACCGTATCGCAGGACATTCCAGATACTTTCAGAAGCCCGTTTTTCCGACGATTTTTTGGGAATGAAACGCCGGTTCCGGAAGAACGGGTGGAACGAGGTACCGGATCTGGCTTCATTCTCAGTGCTGATGGTCGCTTAATGACAAATGCCCACGTTGTCGCGGGGTCAGATAAGGTCAAGGTGACGCTCAAAGATGGTCGGACGATGGAGGGTCAAGTTGTGGGAGCCGATCCGGTTACGGATGTGGCAGTTGTCAAAATTGATGCGACAAAGTTGCCGACGGTACGCTTGGGAGACTCGAATAACTTAATACCGGGACAGTGGGCGATCGCAATTGGCAATCCCCTCGGTCTAGATAACACGGTGACGGTGGGTATCGTCAGCGCGACGGGTCGCTCCAGTTCGCAGGTAGGTGTCCCGGATAAGCGAGTCAGATTTATCCAAACCGATGCCGCTATCAACCCCGGTAATTCCGGAGGTCCCTTGCTAAATGCCAGGGGTGAAGTGATTGGGATTAATACAGCCATTCGGGCAAATGCTCAGGGACTCGGTTTTGCCATCCCGATTGAAACCGCCGAACGAGTCGCCAATCAGCTATTTAGCAAAGGTCGCGTCGAGCATCCCTACATGGGAATTCAAATGGTAACGCTGACGCCGGAACTAAAAGACGACATTAACAAAGACAATGAGGCAGGCTTCAAAGTTACGCAGGATAAAGGCGTTGTCATCGTTCGGGTGGTCAAAAACTCACCCGCAGAACGCGCTGGCTTGCGTGCAGGAGATGTGATCCAGAAAGTTGGCGGTCAAGCGGTCGCAAGTGCCGATCAAGTGCAAGAACGGGTAGAAGCGAGTAGCGTCGGCTCCAGATTAGAAGTAGAGGTCAACCGTAGCGGTCGGACTGAAACGGTTCAAGTGCAACCTGGTGCCTTCCCGGTGGAGTAGCATCAATAATTTCTGTTTTTAACGCAAAGGTACGCTGAGGTTGGCGCAAAGGTACGCAAAGCAGTAGGGAGCTAGGTTGAGGAAGGAAACCCGAACCTTAGACTAGACACGCTTCTAGGGAGCGGGTCATTTTGGGACAAGGAAGAAAGTAATTGTGCGTAGTTTTGCATTAAAAAAGGGCTGATGAGCGCCCAAAAGCAATTCATCAGCCCTTATTAGCAATTAGCAATTAGCGATTAGCACTTAGCTAATTACTTGCTTTCCGTAAAATCAGCATCAATTACATCATCCCCAGTACCAGTGGACTGACTGGAACCACCACCACCAGGGGTGCCGGTGCCATCGCCAGGAGCTGCACCTGCGCCGCCTGCTTGTTGATAGATGTTCGTGCCGATGGTGTAGAGAGCCTGCTGTAGCTCTGTGGTGAGCGTCTTGATGCGCTCATCGTCTTCCTTAGCGATCGCATCGCGCAGGTCTTTGACCAATCCATCGACCTTGCTCTTGTCAGCAGCAGGAACCTTGTCGCCCAAGTCAGCCATTTGCTTCTCAGCTTGGTAAACGAGGGAGTCAGCTTGGTTCTTGCGGTCAATCTTCTCACGACGCTCCCGGTCAGTGGAGGCATTTTGTTCGGCTTCCTTAACCATCCGCTCCACTTCGTTTTGGGGCAGGGTGGAAGCACCCGTGATGCTGATTGATTGCTCTTTACCAGTACCGCGATCCTTAGCTGTGACGTTCAGGATACCGTTGGCGTCAATATCGAAGGTAACTTCAATTTGTGGCATTCCACGAGGAGCCAGAGGAATCCCATCTAGACGGAAGATCCCCAACTCTTTGTTGTTTGCCGCCATCTCCCGTTCGCCTTGCAGAATCTTAATTTCTACGTTGGTCTGATTATCTACAGCAGTAGAGAAGACCTCAGACTTCTTGGTAGGAATCGTGGTGTTGCGGGGGATAATCTTGGTCATCACGCCACCGAGGGTTTCCACACCCAAAGACAGCGGGGTAACGTCGAGTAGCAATAGTCCTTCAGTTCCAGCTTCACCTGTGAGGACACCGGCTTGAATTGCGGCACCGATAGCTACCACTTCATCCGGGTTGACGGTTTGATTGGGTTCTTTGCCCAAAACCCGCTTCACCAGTTCTTGTACGGCAGGAATCCGGGTAGAACCACCGACCAGCACGACTTCATTAATTGCACTCTTGTCTTGCTTGGCGTCGCGCAGGGCGTTCTCTACAGGAATGCGGCAGCGATCGATCAAGTCAGCGCAGAGTCCTTCAAACTGAGCGCGAGTCAGGGTCATATCCAGGTGCTTTGGACCATCCTGGGTAGCGGTGATAAATGGCAGGTTGATTTCCGCTTGTGTGACGCTAGATAACTCAATCTTGGCTTTTTCAGCGGCTTCGGTGAGACGCTGGAGGGCTTGACGGTCTTTGCGGAGGTCAATGCCTTCAGATTTTCTGAATTCTTCGGCTAAGTAATCAACGATTTTCTTGTCGAAGTCGTCACCACCCAGGTGAGTGTCGCCAGAGGTCGCTAACACTTCAAATACGCCATCGCCCATTTCCAGGATGGATACGTCGAAGGTACCGCCACCCAGGTCAAATACCAGAATGGTTTCGTTGGCCTTTCTTTCGAGTCCGTACGCCAAGGAAGCGGCGGTCGGCTCGTTGATAATCCGCATTACATCAATCCCGGCAATCTTACCAGCATCTTTGGTAGCTTGGCGCTGGGAGTCGTTGAAGTAAGCGGGAACGGTGATTACAGCTTGGGTAACGGTCTCTCCAAGGTACTTGCTGGCATCATCCACCAGCTTGCGAAGCACTTGGGCAGAAATTTCTTCTGGTGCAAACTGCTTGCTCTGAGCGGGGCAGTCTAGCTTAACGTTGCCGTTGCTGTCGCGCAGCACTTTGTAAGAAACTTCGGTGGCTTCGTGGGTGATTTCTTCAAACTTGCGTCCGATAAAACGCTTCACCGAATAGAAGGTGTTTTCGGGGTTCATCACCGATTGACGCTTGGCGATTTGACCCACTAAGCGATCGCCATTTTTGGCAAATGCTACGACAGAGGGGGTTGTCCGAAAACCTTCTGCGTTGGCGATCACGGTGGGTTTACCACCTTCCATCACTGCTACGCAGGAGTTTGTCGTACCTAAGTCAATTCCAACTACTTTTGCCATAGGGGTATTTCGGCTTCCTAATAACTACAAAAACTTTTGAGGGCGGATACGGAACTACAAATTGAACCAACCGGGTTAAATCAGCAGCTCTTTCCAGATTTAATAACCATTGGTGCGTGCGTACCGATCTATATAGTGTGCGGGATTAGCCACTCTGGTGTTGTGGGGTTTTCCGAACCTGAGGAAGGACGGTTAACCTTCAGGAGGCATCCCCTTTGGCTCAATCACTTAACATCTGCTGATTGCTTTCACTGTGTCTACTGTAAGGAAATCAGGGGCTTTAGGTATGGGGGCAAGCCGTAATTAAATAGGTGTATTTGCCGTCTAGAGGCGGTCAAGGTGATCGCGATTAGCTCGTTGGACTCTCTACCAACACCACCTAAATCATTCACGATTAGTTCGTTCTCAAAGCTTGTATTATATGTATTACAAAAGATGCGATTTTCGAGCCATCGTTCGGAATTTCTAAAAAAGAAGAGTTGTACTAGCTATGCGCCGTGCTTCTGGATGCCTGTTTGGTTTAGCTTTTGGTGACGCGCTCGGTGCGGTAACTGAGTTTCTCAATGTTGAGGAGATCCTGCGCCGCTTCCCACCCCAAGGGCCGCAGCAACCAATGGGCAATCCGGCTCGCGTTACAGATGACACGCAGATGACTTTAGCGGTTGGAGAGGCACTTTTGGAAGTAATACCGCCTTTGGGTGCTGAGAGCCTAGAGCCGCTGCTACGCCGCGCCTTCATCGACTGGTGGGACAGTCCTGACAATAACCGGGCACCCGGAAGAACTTGTCTGAATGCCTGCGCTAACTTGGCGACTGACCTGCCGTGGCAGCAGGCAACGGTGGCAAACTCAAAGGGTTGTGGAGCCAATATGCGGGTGGCACCCGTGGGACTCGTCAAGAATTTGAACGAAACGACCCGCGCCGCGATCGCTCAGTTCCAAGCAGCTTTGACCCACGGGCACCCCACCGCACTTACCGCCTCGGATTTAACTGCAACAGCGATCGCTGACCTAGTTGCGGGTGCCAATCCCGAAGGGTTGCCTTCGCGACTTCGCGCCTATGCTGAGGAGCAACGCTCGATCTACCACGCCGACTGGTTGGGGTTGCTCTGGGAACGTCCCTCTATCAATACACCAGAGGAATTTATTACCCGTGGGTGGGATGAATGTTTGTCCATCCTTGACCGTCTGGATGCCGCCTTGGCAAACCCGAACCGGGATGCAGACCCCTGTTTGGCGACGGGGGAAGGATGGATCGCAGAAGAAGCCTTTGCCACAGGTCTACTGTGCTTTCTACTGTTTCCTGAAGAGCCAGTGGCGGCGCTTCGTCGTGCGGCACTCACCGTAGGCGATTCGGACTCTATTGCCTGCCTCACGGGTGCTTTCGCCGGAGCCTATTTAGGAATGGCAGCATGGCCCGAAGAATGGGTCAGCCGCATCGAGTACCGCGATCGCTTAGCAGTCCTGGGGAACCGATGGGATGAGGAAGCAACTTCAGATGCCAGTCCCGCTCAGGTGCCGTTATCGTAAGCGATCGCGATTCACAATAAAGATAGGAGCGATCGCCATGAAGCTCGAATGGTTCAACAGCGATCGCTCGTAAAATGAAAAAGCCCGGTTGACCGCGATAGAACCTATGGTTACTCTTTCTCCTACCCTGCAATCCCGACTCTCGACACCGCTGAAAATTGGCTCTTTTGAGGTGAAAAGCCGGGTTTTACAGTCGCCCCTTTCTGGCGTTACCGATATGGTGTTTCGTCGCCTGGTGCGTCGCCATGCCCCCGACTCGATGATGTACACCGAGATGGTGAACGCAACGGGGCTACATTACGTGAAGGAACTCCCCAAGATTATGGAGGTAGATCCGAACGAAAGACCGATAAGCATTCAGTTGTTTGACTGTCGCCCCGATTTCTTGGCAGAAGCGGCTGTAATGGCGGTGAAAGAGGGCGCTGATACGGTTGATATCAACATGGGTTGCCCGGTCAACAAAATTACCAAAAACGGCGGTGGTTCTTCGTTGTTGCGGCAGCCAGAAGTCGCTGAGGCAATTGTCCGAGCGGTCGTAAAGGCAGTGAATGTGCCGGTGACAGTGAAAACGCGCATCGGTTGGACAGACAAGGAAATTAATATTCTGGACTTTGCCAAGCGCATGGAAGATGCGGGGGCGCAAATGATTACAGTCCACGGTCGCACCCGTTCCCAAGGTTACACTGGCCCTGCTAAGTGGGAGTGGATTGGTAAAGTCAAGGAAATTCTGTCGATTCCAGTGATTGCCAATGGCGATATGTTTTCCGTAGAGGCGGCGGTGAAGTGTTTGGAACAAACCGGCGCAGATGGGGTGATGTGTTCGCGGGGAACTCTGGGTTATCCCTTTTTAGTGGGAGAAATTGACTATTTCTTGAAAACTGGGCAAGAAAAGACGCCACCAACGCCGATACAACGACTGGAATGTGCAAAAGAACATTTGCAAGCTTTATGGGAATATAAAGGCGATCGCGGGATTCGGCAAGCGCGCAAGCACATGACTTGGTATGCCAAGAGTTTTGCCGGTGCTGCGGAGTTACGCGGACATCTAGCAGTGATCGAAAACCTTGACCAGGGGTTGGAGACGATCGATCGGGCGATTGAACGACTGGCTAATTCTACTTGGCAGGAGATGGAAGAAGAGGAGTTAGCATTGGTGGAGGTTTGAACCGCTCTAGGCGCAGAAGGCGCGAAGGAGAACAAGGGAAGGAAAGCGATCGCCTAGAATAGACGCCATCTACCTGCATTGTTTGCCGTCATGAGCAACTCCTCACACACTTTAAGTCCCCGTCCCCGCTATCAGACCATTCGAGAACTTGGGCGCAATCGCGCTGGGGGTCGCATCACTTATCTGGCAAAGGATAACGTCACAGAGCAGTCAGTCATCCTGAAGCGATTTCTATTTGCCCAAGTTGGGTCTGAATGGTCGGGTTTTAAAGCTTATGAGCGCGAGATTCAAGTGCTACGAGGACTTGATCATCCTGGAATTCCCCGTTACCTCGATTCCTTTGAAACCCAAGCTGGTTTCTGCATGGTGCAGGAGCATAAAGATGCCCTGCCTTTATCTGCTCCACGCAGTTTTGACCCGGATGAAATCCAGAAAATTGCTGCTTCTGTCCTAGAAATTCTTGTTTATTTACAAAATCGGATTCCATCTGTAATTCACCGGGATATTAAACCTGAAAATATCCTCGTAGACGAACAACTAAATGTTTATCTGGTGGATTTTGGCTTAGCTCGAATTGGCAGTGGGGAAATGGCAATGAGCAGCGTCGCCGCTGGGACATTTGGGTTTATGGCACCCGAACAGATATACAACCGCCAGCTAAACGAAGCGACAGATTTATATGGTTTAGGCGCAACACTCATTTGCTTATTAACTGGGACAAAATCAACGGCAATTGACACCTTATTTGATGAAGATGGTCGCCTTAATTTCAAGCCGCTGCTTCCCAAGCTGAGCCTGCGTTTTGTGGATTGGCTCTCAAAAATGGTCGAACCCAAAGCAAAAGACCGTTTCCCCAATGCTACGGCTGCTTTGGAAGCTCTCAAGCCGATTTATGTTAATCGCTTACCGGAAGTTAAATTTAGCCAACTGGCTTTGGAATTTAAAACAACACAACTAGGCGAAAAATTAACTCAAACCGTTAGGGTTAATAATTCCGTTCCGGACACTTTGCTAGAAGGGACTTGGGAAGTAGCCCCCCACCACAGCGATCCGCGCTATTCCAATTCTCATGCTTGGATTTCCTTTGAACCCGCCACATTTAAGAGTAATCATGCTGATTGCAAAATCACCGTGAATACGAATAAGTTGATGGCAGATAAAACCTACAGCCGTCAGATTTTATTACACACCAATTCTTCCCCAGAAACTTACCCGCTCACGATTACAGTTCGCACAACTCTGCTTGAAACTCCAAAGCCGCCTTATATTTCAATGGCTTTGCTATTAGGAATTGCTTTAGCAATGACTGGGTTTTGGACAGGCGCGATCGCTTGGATGGTAGCAATTCTATTCAAATTTACCTCTTGGACATCTGTAGCAATTTTTGAAGTTGGAGTAATCGCGGTATTTTTGGCTTGGTTTAGCGCCGGAACTCTACTGGCAGCAGTTGGCATCAGAACTGTGCTAGGCATAAAGATTGCAGCTTGGTTGACCACTGTGACAATGTTAGTTGTTTTGTTGTCATCAGGGTTCTTACCGGCGGCGATTACTGCCTTGGGAACCTTGGCAGGTCTAGTAATTGGCTTCCTAAATGGGGCAGTCATTAAAAATTATAAAGAAAGGGGATTTCCTGAAAAAATTGCCATTGGCAGCGCACTTTTAATAACAGGTTTCGGCATGAGCTTAGGGACAGGATTCAATATCGGCTTCTTCAATTTCTTTCTGTTTTTATCCTTACTAGGAACCAGTTTATCCTTAGCTGCTATCATGTATTATCCATATCAACAGCGAGAAAAACTGATGGCTAACTATCGCCATGCAACACAAACTAGGCGTCTGATTAAGCCATAGCAGAGATCGTGGGGGAAAGAACGAAATAAAAAGGGCGATCGCTCTTTTTATTTCGCTTGATTATGTATTCAACGAGCTTTTCCTAAAGCGATCGCAATAGAGCCAGATATTACAAAAATCGCCCCTACCACTCCTAAAACAGTCAGGCGTTCCGGTACAATGAGGGTGGGCAGAAACATTGACACCGCTGATACAGAGATTAAGGTGACAATGGGAGTTGTTGCTAAGACTGCACTTACTCGCGATGCTTCCCAATGTTCCAAAGATTCCGCAAAAGCACCGTAAGCGATGATGGTATTTAAAGCACAGAAAAGCAGCATTCCTAAATGTAAAGGATTCAGCGTCAAAATGGGTTGAGGTGCAGCAAACGGGCTAAACAAAATAGCACAACCACCATAAATCAGTAGCATAATATTTGAAGACGGTAATTTTTGCAAAAGCTGCTTTTGTGCTAAAGCATAGATAGCCCAAGTTACTGCTGCAAAAAAGATTAATCCGCACCCAATTAAATATTTACCTTGTGCTGTAATTAAGTTGGTTAATTGTTCGTGAAAAAAGAGTGCGAACCCAACCGTGAGTATGCTTAAACCTATCCATTGACGCAAGGTATAACGTTCTTTGAAAACAACCAATCCTCCTAAACCCATTAAAACTGGAGCGAGTTGAATGAGAACTTGGGCGTTAGCAGGTGAAGTTTGGTGTAAACCTTGCAGAAAAAGAATGTAATTAATCGCCAAAAATATAATCGCGATCGCTAACAATCCAAGTGGCGTTGAACGCAATTTTTCGACAGGTGGTAGTTGCCGCCGTGCGGCTAAATAAACGGCTAGCAGCCCAAACGATACCAAAAAGCGAAACCAAGTAACGGTATAAACGTCGAGTACCTGTAGCGTCACCGTCAGGGCAATGGGCAGAATTCCCCACAAAAATACAGTTACAAGCGATAAGGCTAGCCCTAATCGCCATCTACCGGAAGTAGAGTGAAGTTGCATTGGTATATTCTGATGAAAAGGGAAAAGGAGCGATACGTTTTGTGCCGCACGCTCCTACAATCTTTCCTTAGTGTGTTTGCTGTTAACATCTAATCTTCGACCATTTCCAGCAGTTCGGCTTCACTCAGTTGGGTGATTCCCAAAGCTTCAGCCTTTTCTAACTTGGAACCGGCATCTTCCCCCACCAGTAAGTAGTCAGTTTTGGCGCTGATGGAACCCGTAACTTTACCACCAGCTTTTTCAATCAACGCTTTTGCCTCGTCGCGCTTTAGAGTCGGCAGCGTGCCAGTAATTACAAAGGTTTTCCCTTGTAGGGGCGAGGGAACGCTTCTACTTTCTGCGGATGGGGTTTCTACCTCGGCGGCGAGTTGCAAACCCGCTGCTTTCAGTCTGTCAATTAACGCCTGATTCGCCGGGACTTGAAACCAGTCGTAAACAGCGTGGGCAATTTCTGGGCCAATGCCATACACGGCTTCAATATTCCCTGCGGATGCCGTAGCGAGTTGCTCAACCGTGGTGAATTTTTGAGTTAAAGTTTGGGCATTGACACTGCCGACGTGACGAATCCCCAAACCGTATAATACCCGCGACCAAGGCTGAGTTTTCGAGTGGGCGATCGCATCCACCAATTTCTGGGCTAACTTCTTACCCATCCGTTCCAAAGTTCCCAACCTATCAGCGGTTAAATCGTATAAATCTGCAACCGAATTCACCACTCCTTTATCCACCAACTGGTGCATTAATTTTTCGCCCATGCCGTTAATATCCAGTGCATTACGGCTTGCCCAGTGAACCAGCGCCCCTTTGAGGATGGCGGGACAAGAAGCATTCACGCAGCGCGTCACCGCCTCATCAACGGGCTTTACCACTGGCTGATTGCACACCGGGCAACAGGTGGGCATTTGGAAGGATTGAGTCCCCTCTGGGCGGAGTTCTGGCAGTACGCGCACCACTTCGGGAATGATTTCCCCGGCTTTGTGGATAATCACCGTATCGCCAATCCGAATATCGAGCGATCGCACATAATCAATATTGTGCAATGTGGCTCTTTGTACGGTTGTCCCAGCTAATTGCACTGGCTGCAACTCTGCCAACGGCGTCAGCGCCCCCGTTCGCCCCACATTGATAGAAATATTTTCCACTCGCGTTGGTGCCTCTTCCGCCGCGTATTTCAGCGCCACTGCCCAGCGGGGAAACTTTTGCGTAAATCCCAACTGTTCCTGAAGCGGAATCGAATTCAGCTTCACGACGACCCCATCGGTCATATAGGGTAGATTTAATCGCCCCGTATTCCACTCGTCATAATAATCCCGAACATCTTCTAAAGACTGGCAAAGCTTGCGATTGGGATTTACCTTAAATCCCATTTGATGCAGCAATTCCAACGATTCCCACTGAGTTCGGGCAACTTCAGCATCATGCTTCCCAGGAATTTGCAACGTATAAGCAAAGAAATCCAGCCGCCGCTTTGCCACAATCCGAGAATCTAATTGCCGCAAGGTTCCCGCCGCTGCATTGCGAGGATTGGCAAATAACTGATCGCCAGCTTGCTGCCGTTCCTGATTAATTTGCTTAAACACATCTAAGCCTAAAAACGCCTCGCCGCGAACTTCTACGTGAGTGGGAGGGCTTTCTAAATTCAATCGCAAGGGAATAGCGCGAATTGTCCGCACATTCTGAGTAATATCTTCCCCCGCGATGCCATCCCCCCGCGTGGTTCCTCTCACCAAGATGCCATTTTCATAGGTGAGAGCGATCGCAGAACCGTCAATTTTCAACTCCGCGACATATTCAAAAGTATTGAGTTCGGGAACTTGTCGCCGCCAGCGTTCCTGCCATTTGGCAAATTCCTGAATATTAAAGGCATTTTCCAAACTATAGAGAGGTATATTGTGCCGCACCGAGGAAAACTGAGTTGCCGGTTTCTCACCCACGCGCTGAGTGATGCTGTCCGGTGTTACCAGTTCTGGATACTGGGCTTCTAAGTCTTGCAGTTCCCGATACAGCCGGTCATAGATGGCATCCTCCATGATGGGAGCATCCTGGACATAGTAGGCATAACTGGCTTTGTCCAACAACTGTCGCAGTTCCTGTACCCGCTGCTTGACTGCCTGTGTCACTTCCACGGCATCCATCCCTACTTAAAACTCTATCGTTTCCGCTTTTAGTCTAACTGCCATCACCAGATATAGAACGGCTCTCAATGGATTTCAACGCAACCGGAAGCTCGCCCCCAGCTCCCTCTCCGCTTTTCGAGAGCCAGGGGGGTTTCATACAGTCAAAGAAAATATCGAGGCATTGCGACATTTAGTAGGGGCGTGTTTATGCCCCTACTAAGTGAAAGAGGAGAGGGAATTTATTGTTGAAAGAATTTTAGAGCGCGATCGCTTAGCCTTATCTGACACGAAACCTCTCACCTCGTACCAGCAGGCGATTTTTGTATTTAAACTTCATATTTCTGGTTTGCGGAGTTTATCCAAATCAGGTTGAAGTATTTTAATAACAATCCTTTTAGTAGGAATCGTGACTAAGCAAAATTACGAATTTTCCTTACAGCGATTCCCGCTAAATCCGCAAAATCCACAATGCCATTTGTGGATGTATCGATAACAATCACAAGCAGTAATAATCTAAGGAAAAATTTAAATGTCTGAAAGAAGACCAAATCGTATAGTTCCTATTATTGTTGGCACTGCCGTTGTAGTAGCGGGAGGCATCGGTACTTATCTTTACTTGAAGGGTGCTTTTAGCGATGCGACCAGCCCTCTTGCAAGTGCCAAAGTGGTGCCGGATGAAGCATTAATGGCGGGTTTTGTCTCCACCGATCCGAAAAACTGGGCGCAATTGCAACAGTTTGGGACTCCGGAAGCCCAAAAATTGGTTGATAAAGGGCTGAAGGATTTCAACAAAGAGATGTTGACTGAATCCAACATCAATTATGAAAAAGATGTTAAGCCTTGGCTGGGTAGCGTGATGTTTGCTGTTCTGCCATCACCGACTGTAAAACCGGCACAAGCGACACCCCCAAAATCGTCACCGGAAGTCCGGATGTTGATGGTGGTTGGCGTCAAAGACAAAGTAAGTGCTTTAAGTTTTGCAAATAAGCTGAAAGCCAAGAAAGCTGGAACCAAACAAATAGATTACAAAGGCATCAAAATAGAGGAAACCACAGATAAAAGTGGCAAAACCTACACGGCTTTGTTAGACAGTCATTTAGTGATGTCCGATGAAAAAGAAGCAGTGCAACTCGCCATTGATACCTTTAAAGGACAACCTTCATTTGCTAGCAAAGCAGGTGCAGCCAGCCTTCTGACTAAGGGTGTAGACGTACAAAACTCCATCGCTCAATTCTATATCCCCGATTATGCGGGGACGGTGCAGCAAGCACTGGCAAATAATCCGAATACGCCCCCGCTTCCTCCAGAAACCCTAAAGCAGTTAAAGGCTGTGCAATCGGTGGTGATGGGTGTTGGGATTGATAATGCTGGTGTGAGGATGAAGGCGATCGCAAAGGTAGATCCCTCGGTGATGAAAGTTCAGTACAAGGCTTCTCCTGGCAAAGTCGCGTCTCAACTTCCGGCTGAGACAATTGCCCTCATCGCTGGAAATGGAATCAGCCAAACTTGGGCAACGGTTGTCGAACAATCCAAAGCCGATCCCCAAGCCCAGCAGGGGTTTGACATGGCAAGACAGCAACTCAGACTCGTCAATCTTGACCTAGATAAAGATATCTTCGGATGGATGGATGGAGAATTTGCTCTCGCGGCGATTCCATCGACCAAGGGAATCTTAGCACCCGTTGGATTTGGTGGAGCTTTGGTATTTCAAACCAGCGATCGCAAAACGGCTGAAGCCACTTTCAACAAATTGGATGCGATCGCTAAGGGAAATTCAATCGCCGTAGCGCCTAGAAAAATTCAGGGTAAAACCGTCACAGAATGGCAAATCCCGCAACAAGGCGCTTTCTTAGGGCATGGTTGGATAGATGAAAACACGATGTATGTGGCGATTGGTGGCCCCATCGCCGATGTCATGGCAAACAAGCCCAGCCAGCCTTTGGACAATAGCACATCTTTTAAAACGGTCACGGGGTCTTTGCAGAAGCCAAACGCAGGCTATTTTTACCTCGACATGGACAAAACCATGTCTTTGGTGAATCGCCAGCTACCTCCAGCCCAAAAGAGTTCCATCACGCCTGAAACCACTGCAATTCTGAATTCCATGCATGGTATTGGTTTGACCGTGACTCAACCAGACGCATCAACGGGTCAAGTTGAGGTGTTACTTGCACTCAAGCCTAAAACGGGCAAATAGGAAGTCGCGGGGAATGAGTAATTGGTAATATTCTTGAAGGGTGGGCATTGCCCACCCTTCAAGCTTTGGTGGGATAAAAGCTCATCCTACTGAGACATCTTTATTCAGGATTGGTAATTGGTTATAAGGTCATTTGTTACTTACTATTACCCATTACCTATTACCCATTACCCATTACTTATTACTTTATGACTGCCACAGTAAATACTGAACTCGGATTATCTTCACGCTTGGTAAACGGATTGCTAGCGATTAAGCCATTAGCCAATCTAGCCAAGCAGCAAGCGCGTTCTATGATGATCAAACGTGCCGAGAAGATTGGAGTGCCTTGGAGAAAGCAAGTACAGACGTTTTCACAATACGACTGGGAAAGTCATCTGGCTCAAGTACAAAACCCCCAACTGACCTACCCAGAATATTACCTGCGATCGTTCCATGCTTACGAAAGTGGTAACTTAAGCTGGGAAGCCGCTTGGGAAGTAGAAGTTGCGGCTTATGCCGTTCACGCCGGAATTTGGCCTGATGCGGGGGCGCAAGGAGATGCCCGACTGCGCCAGAGTTATCTTGATATTCTCAAAAACGAAATCGCTACTCAACCACAAGATATTTTAGATTTGGGGTGCAGTGTGGGAATGAGTACGTTTGCCCTCCAAGATGTTTATCCCCAAGCAAAGCTGACGGGTTTGGATCTGTCGCCCTATTTTCTAGCAGTTGCCCAGTACCAATCCCAACAGCGCCAAAAACCGATTTCCTGGGTTCATGCTGCTGCTGAAACTACAGGTTTGCCAGATGCCTCGTTCGATTTGGTTTCTATCTTTTTGATGTGCCACGAGTTGCCTCAGTCAGCAACTATGCAGATTTTCCGAGAAGTGCGGCGCGTACTGCGTCCCGGTGGCTGTTTGGCAATTATGGATATGAATCCTCAATCTGAGATTTATACCAAAATGCCGCCCTACATCTTGACATTGCTCAAGAGTACCGAGCCTTATTTAGATGAGTATTTTGCGTTAAATATTGAACAAGCGCTAGTAGATTCCGGTTTCACTACGCCGACAATCAGCCGCAATACTCATCGTCACCGCACGGTAATTGCCAAGGTGAAGCAGAATTAAAAATTCAACATTAACAAAGATTTTCTTTTTCGTTTCGCGCAAAGATGCAAAGTTTTTCTTAGCGTCTTTGCGCGACACTATCATCCGTCCAATGTGCAACGTCTGGAAATTCTTCAATTTTTAATTATTCTGCTTCTCCAATTAAAGTGAATGCCCCCCAGTCTTTAGGATTTGGATGTTGCTTCATGGTGCTTAGCATAGCGCTTCGCAGGGCGGCGGCTTTATCGGGCGTTTTTTGAAGATTTTGATAAAATTCTGTCATCAATGAGGCTGTAGGAGCGTCTGGCACTTGCCAGAGGGACACAATTACACTGGGTACACCCGCACTCATTAAGCTGCGAGATAAACCGATCACGCCATCGCCAGTGATTCTGCCTCTACCTGTGTCGCAAGCACTCAGGACTACTAATTCGGCATTGAATCTCAAGTCTAGAATTTCTTCAGCGGTGAGTAAGCCGTTATCGTTGCCAGATGGAGCCAACGCGATCGCACTTCCCAATCCTCGAATATCATCTAGTAAACCATGAGTCGCGAGATGAATGATTCGTGCTGTGGGTATTTGTTGCAGAATCGCTGCTTTCGTTGCCTCAGAGCCGGTGAAAGCTTTAGTCTTAAACAGAGGCGCGATCGCTAAAGCTTCTCGTTCTGCACCCGGTAAGCTCGGTAACTGAGTCGGCGGATCGCCAATTTTTTCAGGAACCCTCGGCATTGTGGGATTTCCAACTATCAGCACATCTTGATTTTTTACAGAAGTAGAACTTCGCGTTCCTACAAGCTGTTGTTGCTGATTCGTTAAATCCAGTACCTGAATTGAAGGTGCGGTGAGGATAGTATGTTGTTCAATTAAGTATTTGCCAGAAGCATCTTGCAATGCTGGGAAAGGAACTAGAAACAGTTCGCTTTGTGGAATAAAGATAACACGAGCATTTGGGTCTTTGGGGAGTAGGTCGGCAATAGGTTTAATAAGTAGTTCGTGAAGTTCCTTAAAGCCTTGTTTTGCTGGACTTCCAGGAACTTTAGCCTCTACACCTAAACCACGGCCTCTAACACCAATCGATTCGCGGCTGCTGACAACAAGCTCTTCCAAAGAACTCTTTTTTTGCTGTCGCAAAGACTTAAGGTTGACTTTACGAAAGGCAATTTCGCCAGTTGGTTTAACTACCCAAATATAAATTTCAGATGTTTGGGATTGCGATCTTTTTCCTATGGCATCTATGTCTTCGTAGACAATAGAATATTCAACCAAGGTAGCGTTCTGAAGCTTGGCAATCTCTTTGATTTTGTTGATATTCGGTGAGGTAAGCGTAGCTTGAACGGATGCTTCAGATAACCGCGAAGCTAATAGCTCAACAAAGGCTCTTGCTCTCCCCCGTTCAGCAATTTCCAATGCAGCTTCTATTTTATTTTGAGCAAGTAAAACTTGTTGCAAATTGCGATAAGTGCTGACTTGATCTTCAAAAAGTGATACTTTATTAGCATCATTTCTACCTAATCCGGTTCGGACAGATTCTAATACTTCGATTCCATTTTTTAAATATGTTTCGGCTTCCGATAGCTTACCCGCACGCATAAAAGTTAGCCCTAAATTGTTTAAGGCGATAGCTTCCCCTCGTTTATTTTTAATTTCACGAGAAATTGCGAGATCCTGCTGAAAGTAATTAATCGCTTTATCGTACTCGCCCATAGAATTATAAACGAGTCCCAAATTGCCTATCGCTTTTGCTTCCCCGCGTTTATTATTATTTTGTTTGGCTAAGGCTAAGCTTTGTTGATAATATCCACTGGCTTGCCGGTAGTCTCCCAGATTTTGATAGGAGAGAATTCCCCAAAAATTTAAGATATCTGCTTGCAAATCACGATCGTTGATTTCTTGGGCGATTTTCAAGCTTTCCTGATAAAATTCTTTTGCTTTATCTGTTGTGCCACTTTCTTGATAAATGTTTCCTAAGTTTAGGATTGTTTGGGCATATAATTTCCGTTTTTCTCGAACTTCTAAAGCACTTTGTTGATTACTGGGTTCATCGGTAATTGCTAAGCTCTGCTGATAATAGCGAATTGCTTGTGAAGAATCATTCAAATTTTTATATACAGTGCCTAAATTAGACAGAATACCTGCTTCTGATTGGCGAGCGTTAATTTTTCTGGCAATGGTTAAGCTTTGCTGATAATATTCAATCGCTTCCTGATATCTTGATAGATTGGCATAAATCCCGCCCAAATTATTCAAAATTTCTACTTCAATTGCAGATTCCCCCATTTCCCGCGCCATAACTAAACTTTGTTGATATTTATCAATAGATTGGGAGTATTCAGCGAGGGATTCATGAACATGACCCAGAAGTGCAAGAATTACCTGTTGGCTAGAGCGATCTTTCAGTTCTTGGGCAACGACTAAACCTTGTTGGAAAAACTTTCGAGCTTCAGGGTAGTTGTCCAGCAACTGATAGTAACTTCCAATAGAGGTGAGAGCAGCTCCTTCCGCCCTACGTTCTTTGAGTTGCTGAAAAATAGGGAGTGCTTGTTGCCAAGAATCGATCGCTTTCTGATAGTCTCCTATTTGTTGATAAGCAAGAGCCAGCATACCAAGAGCGGCTGCTTCACTTTTAGGATTTTTAATTCCCCGTGCAAGAGTTAAACTTTGTTGCAGATACTCGATTGCTTGGGGATGTTGTCCCAGCGCCGAGTACGTACTTCCCAATTGTCTTAGATTCTTCGCTTCTAAGGGACGATCTGCAATCTCTCGCGCGATCGCTAAACTTTGCTGTTGGAAATCAATTGATTGAGAGTACTGTTGCACCCAATAGTAAATACTTGCCAGGTTTGCTAGAGCGGTTCCCTCTCCCTGACGATCTTTGAGTTCTCGATAAATCGTCAATGCCTGTTGTATCGACTGTAAGGCTTTGTCAAGCTGACGGTTATCAATCTGCTGAATACCTTGCTCTAAAAGGCGTTCAGCTTCTACTTTGCGGGATTCTGAAGTTTGTGCCAACACCTGTGTTATGGAAGGCGCGTTCAAAGGCGCTGAAATGGTAGCTAGGAAAGCGATAAGCGCAAAGATTCCGAGTTGAGGGCGCATAGCTGAAGGAAGATGTTGATTGAGTGCAGTTTACAGTCTTAGCCCAGACTGATAGGGAGTGTCCAGTGGTGCAGGGGAAAGAAAACGCGATCGCTCTCGGTACACGTTCCCGTTAAGATTATCCAGTAACTTGTCCGATAATGGCTTGCGTCTTGAGTAATTGCGCGATCGCTATATGCTGCTGGTGAAACTCAAAGGTATCTCGCGATACTTGTGGCTAGGACTTACCGTTTAATTACTTAATCGCCATAAAAAAAGCCCGCTGAAGCGGACTTTATCGGTGCGTTCGGATAGATGTGTTCGGATAGATGCGTTCGGCGATGTTTAGCTCAGCATCTACAGAGGAAAGCTAATAGAGGAAAGTGATCTGAGTAGCGCGAGTGTAAGACGGCTACTCAATCAAGCCTTTTTGAATTTATTTTGGCGACGGCGCAAAATTTCTGCGATTGGGAGAATACCAAACGCCAGTAAGGTTGTGGGTTCGGGAACGTCTTTGCTGGGATCGCCAGCAATCCGGTTGCGAACTGCAACAGCGGTATCTGGGAAGTCGCTAAAGACGCCATCAATCCCTAATTTAAAGAATTGTTCGTACTCCAGCTCTGGGTTACCGTTGTAGTCTGGAGCGAGGAAGAAGTCTTCACTGCGGAAAGTGTAGGCATGAACCAGCAAACCCGCCGCATGGGCGTCACTAATTAGGGATGTGGGTTGTAACAATGGCTTGTCAGCATCGCTAATCACCCCATCTCCATTGAGATCGTCAGGTTGACCATCGCCATTTTTATCGACCGTCTCAGATGGAATAATCAGGCGTTTCCAAGGGCCAATTCCGCTTGCATATTGAGCGATCGCATTCAATCCTGAAGAAGTTATGAGATCGCCATAGGTGCGAGAATCACCACTGACAACAAAATCATACGGCTTGGCGGTACTTGCATCAAACAACTGAACCAGCGGCAAATTCGTCAGTGTTTTGAGAAATTTCAAGTTTGCAACTTCAAAGGATTGAATGAAAACCGCATCATCCGCATCGGTGTAACCGTTCTCGCTGAGGATTTTTACCAAAGGTTCCTCTAACGATAATCCGATGGAATCAAAGTAGGTGGGATGCTTCGTTTCCGGATAAATACCAATCGTGCGACCTTTTTCGGCACTCTTTTTCTTGGCTAGGTCGATAACTTCTTGCAAAGTCGGAATTTCATACAAACCATCAAATTTGACCGATCCGGGGCGCAATTCAGGGATACGCTCTTTCGCCCGGAGAGTCTTGATTTCAGCCAAGGTAAAATCTTCGGTAAACCAGCCGGTGACTGGTTTTCCATCAATTGTTTTGGTTGTCTTGCGGTTAGCAAATTCTGGGCGATTTGCAACGTCTGTCGTTCCAGAAATTTCATTTTCATGGCGAGCAATTAGAACGCCGTCTTTTGTCGAAACTAAGTCAGGTTCGATAAAATCAGCGCCCATCTCAATTGCCAGCTCATAGGCTGCTAACGTATGTTCGGGACGGTAGCCGCTAGCGCCCCGATGTCCAATCACAATTGGAGGGGCACCCGTCAAAGTTGCTGCTGCTGCTTCACCCACTGGATAAACTGCCAAAGCTGCTGTTGTTAATAAAGCTAGCTTAAAAACGCGCCACATATTGCTTTCCTCACCAATCGGCTCAAGCTTGGTTGATATGAAATTCATCAGTAAATGTACTTAAGTAAATGTACGGTGCCGAGATTAAGCTTGAGCATTAGGCTGGGTAAAGCTAAGTATAAATACCATTTAAAGATTGATTAAAAGAGCAGAGATATAGCATTTGCGCTTGGATAGAATCTGCGATCCCACCCTTTCTCGCTCTGCTTTTTCTCAAATTGACACCAATGGGCATAAACACGCCCCTCAAGCCAGCACTTTTTTGAGAGCGCAAGTAGACACAACGCTAAGTGAAGCTTGAAAATCATCGCGCCTGAAGTGACAAAGCATCTGGGTGTTCGCTACAAATTTGGATACCCCGCGCGTCGCCGTCCTTAGAAGAGAAGTCCACCCAGTCTGAAGGCGTTAACCTAAAGAAATAACCTCCTTAGCCCTGATTCTCGGCTATACTTCGGAGTCTTACAGGTCAATCTCACCATGAAGTTGCAGACTTATTTCGATTCAGAAAATAACGGTCACAAATCCTTTGAACTGCCCGGTGCCCGTCCCCACTACAACCCAGATCGACCCGGACAAGTCGAGCATATTTTCCTGGATTTAGCCCTGGATATTCCTAATCAAACCGTCGGAGGTACTTGCGCCATTACCTTACTGCCGGTGCGGAATGGGATTGACCGTTTAACCTTAGATGCCGTCAACCTAAATATTCAGTCAGTGCAGGTTGACGAAATACCGCAAAGCTTTGACTATGATGGCGAACAACTGCACATCCAGATGCAGACACCCACTCAGGTGGGAAAAACGATCGAGATAGCGATCGCCTACTCGGTGGAAAAACCCCAGCGCGGTATCTACTTTATTTCCCCCAACAAACACTATCCCGACAAACCCGTTCAAGTTTGGACACAGGGAGAAGATGAGGATTCCCGCTTCTGGTTCCCCTGCTTCGACTATCCCGGACAGTTAGCCACTTCAGAAATTCGGGTCAAAGTTCCCAAACTCCTGCTTGCCATCTCCAATGGATTGCTCATCAAAACCGAGGAAGATAACCACTACAAAACTTATCACTGGTTGCAAGAGCAAGTTCATCCCACCTACCTGATGACGCTCGCAGTGGGTGACTTTGCCGAAATTCAAGATGAATGGAACGACAAACCTGTCACCTACTATGTGGAGAAGGGCAGAGAAGAAGATGCCCGCCGTAGTATGGGCAAAACGCCGGAAATGATTGAATTTTTCAGTGAAAAATTTGGTTATCCCTACCCCTATCCCAAATACGCCCAAGTGTGCGTCGATGACTTCATCTTTGGTGGGATGGAGAACACCTCTACCACGCTGCTAACTGACCGCTGCTTGCTAGATAAACGGGCGTCTTTAGATAATCGCATCACTGAAAGCTTAGTGGCTCACGAACTCGCCCACCAGTGGTTCGGAGATTTAGTGGTCATCAAGCACTGGTCTCATGCTTGGATTAAAGAAGGGATGGCTTCTTACTCAGAAGTGCTATGGACGCAACAAGAGTACGGTTCGCAAGACGCAGCCTATTACCTGCTCAATGAAGCTCGTAGCTACCTTGTAGAAGACAGCAGCCGTTACCGTCGCCCGATTGTCACTCACGTCTATCGCGAGGCGATTGAACTGTACGACCGCCACCTCTATGAAAAAGGTGCTTGTGTCTATCACATGATGCGGGCGGAGTTGGGAGACGAGCTATTTTTTAAAGCAATCCACACCTTTGTTCAGGACAACGCCCATAAAACAGTCGAAACGGTTGATCTGCTACGGGCAATTGAAAAAGCGACGGGTCGCAACCTACTATTTTTATTTGACCAGTACGTTTATCGCGGCGGTCATCCAGATTTCAAAGTTGCTTATGCCTGGGATACTGATAGCAAGTTGGCTAAAGTTACCGTTACTCAAACTCAAGCCACCAGCGATACAAATGGCAGCCGTAGCGATTTATTTGACCTAAAAATTCCCATCGCTTTTGGCTATGTCTCAGGAAATTCCCCTAACGAGAATAATGTAGAGACGCGAGATTCCTCGTCTGAACAATCGTCCACCGTCAATTTCAAAACTTTCGCAGTCAGGGTTCACGAACGGGAACAAAGCTTTTACTTCCCCCTCGAAGAAAAACCCCATTTTATTAGCTTTGACATCGGGAATAATTTCTTAAAAACGGTGTCCTTAGAGTACCCAGTTCAAGAACTCAAAGCCCAACTGCAATCCGATCCCGATCCCGTTTCCCGCATCTACGCGGCTGAGGCGTTAGCGAAAAAAGGCGGATTGGAGGTCGTAAAAGCGCTTTCTTTTGCCCTGAAAAACGATTCTTTCTGGGGCGTCCGGGCGGAAGTTGCCAAACAGTTGGCAGAAGTTAAACTCGATCAAGCGTTTGAGGGTCTAGTTGCGGGTCTAAAAGATAAAGAAGCCTTAGTGCGTCGTGCAGTGGTGCAAGCATTGGGAACAATTAAAACCCACGACAGCTACAAAGCACTGAAACCATTCGTAGAAGACGGCGACGCTAGCTACTATGTGGAGTCCGCAGCGGTTAATGCGATTGGCGGAATTGGGGCGGCAAATCTGGATGAAAAGCCCAAAGAAGAGAAAGTGTTGAAGCTGCTGCAAACAGTACTCAAAGAAAAGGCGGGTTGGAATGAGGTTGTGAGAACTGGCGCGATCGCTGGTTTGTCTCAACTGAAAACTTCGCCCCAAGCACTGGATCTGATTCTGGAATACACTGCCCAAGGAGTTCCCCAAGCGTTGCGTCTAGCTGCCATTCGCGCCTTGGGAACCATTTCAACGGGTCAGAATAATGTCAACTTGGAACGAATTCTCGAACAACTTGCCGCACTCTCCAAAGAGACATTTTTCTTAACTCAAGTATCAGTCGCGATCGCACTAGGGCAAATGGAGACACCCAAAGCGATTGGGATTTTGCGAAGTCTTGCCGACCAAACTCCCGATGGGCGAGTCCGTCGGATTGCCGAAGAAGCGGTTGAGCGGGTGCAAAAAAATGTTGGATCGGATCAAGCACTCAAGCAACTGCGAGACGAACTCGACCTGATCAAGAAGCAAAACCAAGAACTCAAAAGCCGCTTGGAAAACCTAGAAGCTAAATCCAGCAGCTAGCTAACTCCGAAGCGATCTCGATCGCATCAACCCGACCTCTCCCCCAATCTCCCCTAACCGGGAAACTAGGATCTCCTTTCCTTGTCACAGTGGAGTTGGGGGAGAGAACCGATAAATATTGCCTCTCTACACTTTAGTTTGTTCCCTTTGAGGCTCCTCTGCGAGTTGCCGGTTCGATTGACCGCCGGGAATTAGCATTTCCAATCCACGGGCGATTAACGGTAGAAACCCGATAACCAACACTACGCCCAATACGTTGAATATCACCTGAGCATTGGCAATTTGGCGGGCAACATCAGCCCCCCCAGAAATCCACTGGGCAAGGCTTGCTAATTGAGCCGCAAATAAGATCCCCACGACTGCGGTTATCACATTGAAAATCACATGAAAGACACCCGTCCGCACAGCTTCGCGCGATCGCCCAATCGTCGCTACCAGCGTGTCAGCACAGGTGCCTACTTCCGCACCCAGCATCAAGGCGATGCCTGCGGGCAATGAGATCAAGCCAGAAGCTGCCAGCGTAATGACAATGGCTACTGTGGCGGAAGAGGATTGAATCAAGACGGTAAACAGCGCCCCAACTAAGGCACCCAGCAGCGGATTTTCCCCTAAGGTTTTCATCCAATCAATAAAGGGTTGGTAGTCCCGGAACGGTTTCATCGCCTCGTCAATCGTGTCTAGACCGAAGAAGAGCAAGCCTATCCCCAATAAAATTAGACCGATGTTCTTCCAGCGGTCTGTCTTGCCCAAAAAATGCAACAAGAAACCAAGGAACAAGGCTATCGGTGCATATTCGTTAATCTTAAAAGCGATCAGTTCAGCGCCGATGGTCGTTCCGATGTTGGAACCTAGAACCACGCCGAGAGACTGGACGAACGTCAACAACCCAGCACTCACCATCGCGATCGTCATGATGATCGTGACCGACGATGAATCTAATATGGTTGTTGCCACCGTGCCAGTTGCCACTGCGGCAAAGCGATTGCTGGTGAACTTGTCGATGAGATTTTTTGCGCGATCGCCGGCGATCGCTTCGAGTCCCTCAGCAAGCCGGGTTACACCATATAAAAACAGCACCAGACCCGCCAGCACACCCATGACAATTTTGAAAATATCGATCTTTCCTTTCGTTTCTCCTTCAGACGAGGCACTCTCAGCCTTGTCACTTTTTCCCTTTTCTTCGCCTTCAGGGGAAGCAGGATTCTGCTGTGCCGCATCCGTTCCAGCCGGAGGCTGAGCGTTGACACTGACTTCTAACGCCGGTGCGTTAAATAAGTGGAAATTATTTCCTGATAGGGAAGGACTAACAATCAAAGCTGTAACTACAAGGCTCAAACCCAACAACTTAAGTATTTTTTTCTTTGAATTTTTTGAAAACAACATGAATGACCCCGCAAAATAACGGCAATATAGGTTCTTAATCCCAGGTACGGGCGAAGTAAACGCTCATGGCAAAGCAAAGCCATAGCACTCGTCATGCTGACCTAAACCAAATTGATACTGATAAAACTCGCTATCGGACTGGCGCTGCGCTTTGACTACCTTGCCCAGCGTCTAGACTCAAAACAGCATTTTCGAGCTACTGGGTAGACACTAAAGATTTTCGATGTCTCTCCCCTACTGTGCTTACCTCCTCAGAGGGAGATTCACGGCTCTGATACACTATTTATTCGTAATTTAAAATATACTTAAGATTATTTTAATTTCTTCCTTAAGAATAATTAGTCACTGCTGGTTTTGCTGGTAGGAGACTTTAGCAGTTTTGTCATGGAACCTTGACAGAGAAAAAATAGCAAGTGAGGGAACTGTTTGCTCTCCTAAAGCAGATGGGCGATCCCCGCAAGTGTCTGTAGTTTTGTATACTATAGTTAATAAAACGTTAAAAACCTGGTAAAAATCAATGAGTAAAGTTACGAAAGAATGCGGTCGAAATCCCTGGAAATTAATGTTATTCGATTGATTAGGTTAAATAGTGGCTTGAATACTCCCAGAAGCCGCTAATGGCGAATTAAGTTAGGTTAAAAGAGGCAAGCACAAGCGTGAATCGGTACTCCCTCATCCAGTCTCGGCGCTACGATCCCGAAGCGATCGCCCAGTACTTCCGCTATCGTCCCTGGCGAGTTCTCTGGCGAGCCATCAAAATTATCTGGTTATTTGCAGGGTTTGTTCTGGGCTTAAAGTGGGACGATTGGCTGAACCAGGACTGGAAGAATCGAGAGAAACGCGCCACTCAACTGCGGGAAATCCTCACTCGCCTGGGTCCAACCTTTATTAAAGTCGGTCAAGCTCTCTCCACAAGACCCGACTTAGTGCGGAAAGACTTTTTAGAAGAACTCATCAAATTACAAGACCAACTGCCGCCATTTGATAATGCGATCGCATTCAATATCATTGAAACCGAGCTAGAACGCTCAGTAGAAGAGATATATAGAGAAATATCCCCAGAACCACTTGCAGCCGCCAGTCTGGGTCAAGTTTATCGAGCGCGTCTTCACACCGGCGAAGAAGTCGCTGTCAAGGTACAACGCCCCAACTTGCTACCAACCATCACCCTCGATCTTTACTTGATGCGATGGATGGCGGCTTGGTTGAGTCCTTGGCTTCCCCTAAATTTAGGGCATAACCTGACTCTGATCGTCGATGAATTCGGTTACAAGTTATTTGAAGAAATTGACTACCTCAACGAAGGACGAAACGCCGAAAAGTTTGCCACTAATTTCCGCGATGACCCCAGCGTTAAAGTCCCAGCCATCTACTGGCGCTACACCAACACTCGCGTCCTGACTCTAGAGTGGATTGACGGCTTCAAACTGAACGATACCGAGCGCATTAAAGCAGCCGATTTGGAAACTGATACTTTGATCGAGATTGGCGTCACCGCTGGTCTACGACAGCTATTGGAATACGGCTTTTTCCATGCTGATCCCCATCCAGGTAACCTGTTTGCCCTGCCAGATGGTCGTATGGCTTATATAGACTTTGGCATGATGGATCAGATGGAGGAGGATACCAAAGAAACCCTCGTCAGTGCCGTCGTTCACCTAATTAACAAAGACTATATTGAGTTAGCCAAAGACTTTGTTAAGCTAGGCTTTTTGACGCCAGAAACGGATATTGTTCCGATCATTCCAGCGCTAGAAAGCGTACTGGGAGATGTCATCGGCGAAAGTGTACAAGACTTTAACTTTAAGACAATTACAGACAAGTTCTCGGAACTGATGTACGACTATCCGTTCCGAATTCCGGCGAAATTTGCCTTAATTATTCGTTCCTTGGTGACACAAGAGGGATTGGCTCTCAGCTTAAATCCCAATTTCAAAATTGTCGAAGTTGCCTATCCCTACGTAGCGCGGCGTTTGCTGACTGGCGAATCTCCAGAAATGCGGCGACGTTTAATTGAAGTCTTGTTCAAAGACGGCAAATTCCAATGGCAGCGGTTAGAGAACATGATTGCGATCGCTCGCTCAGATGATAACTTCGATCTATTGCCTACGGCTCAACTAGGATTACAGTTTCTCCTCTCTGAAGAAGGACAATTTCTGCGACGCCAAGTGCTAATCGCTTTGACAGAAGATGACCGACTTCATACCGAAGAAGTGCGACGTCTATGGAATCTAGTGAAAGATGACCTGAAGCCGTCACGGTTGTTTAATGTAGCCCTCGGAGCCTTGACGGAACTCTCCACTGAAGGAGTCGCCGCACTATTACCTTCTTTTGCCACACTTGCTGCCTTGCAGGAGAGAGAATAAAGTGTTGGGTCTTAGGGAATCGGTAATGAGTAATTGGTAATTGGCGCGGTGTGCAACTTTCTGTATTTCTCCCTCCATCTCATGGGGGGATTGGGGGAGCTGACAAAATTTGCTTGACATTTCGATCGCCCCAACCCCTGATAAATTAGAGGCTGAGAAAAAGTTGCACATAGCGGTAATTGGTAATTCCATTACCGATTCCCCGTTGCCCATTTACCCGTTACCTATTAGGAGTTTTTAGTGTACTATTTCCCAGATCCGCCGTATTTTTTACTTGTTTTCGGTTTGTTTGCTGGAATAACCTGTGGTCTTGCTTTTGAAGCCACCCTCAAACAGCAAGTGCGGGAATGGTCGAAGAACCGCTCTACCCGGACTTTGGCTCAGATGCAAGGGATACAATTACAGTTGCCATTCTTGGGAATTTGTGGCGGAATCTGTCTGTTTCTAGTAGCTGGATTAGAGATTTTTGGCTTTCCTGGATGGCTGTCTTTTGGGACTTCAATGCCCCTCACTCTATTTATTGGCATGTTAGTTTGGTCGCAACTCAAAAGCCTTTTAGGTCAGCTAGAACGCGGTGGCTCTCGCGCACTTGATTTAGATGCTTGGGAATAAGCGATTAGCGATTCGCTTTGCTATTTAAAAGAGAGAGGGTAAGCAACTGCTTACCCTCTTTCTTTTAGATTAAATAGCAATGATTATTTGGAACCGATATTAGTAGACATCCGCGAAGTCCCAACCATCAACATAGCCCAAAGGCCCTGGCGTCGCCCCAGGAACAACAACTTTATACCACTTGTTGCTCCATTGGTTTTGGTCTGGATGGAAGTCTAGAGTTGTGCCAGTGGGTAAAGTTTTAATAATGCGACCCGAACATGGCGATGACCGAACATTTAACGGCCCTTTTGTTACGCGAACCTTTCCAGGAGCGAGAGGATTAACGATCATCCATCCTTGAGCACGATTGCTATCACAAGCATTTGTAGAATTAAATCCGTAAGTTACGCGAATCCAAGTATAACCATTGCCTTGCTGAGTACCTCCGCTAGGATCGTTGAGAACATCAGCTCCGGGTCTAGCGACCCGCAGGATACGGCAGCTGGTACTGGGACAAGAGCGAATGTTCACGGTACTCAGGACGTTATAAACCCGACCATCATCCGTCGCCGTGCCAGCGATACCTGCACCGAGAGCATTTGCCGTACCAACCCTAGCTTTTATCGCTTCGCGGGCTGTCTGAGCTTCCGTAACACCTCCCGCTTGTTCTGGTGCGACAGTTCTGGGAGCAAATTTGTTACCATCTTGAGAAGGTTCAGCTAAATTTTTGGGGACGGACAAACCTACTGCAAGGGCTAGTAGCGTAACCGTTGTGGCACATCCACCAATTACTTTAAGAGATCCAAGGCGCATAGTAGTTCTTTTCCTTTAAATCAGTCTGTGAAGGTCGTTTTCCTTCCGCATGTTATTAAACACAATGATGCAAACTGATTTTTCGGACTTGCCTACAATCAAAAATTCCATATCTATCTCAAGATATATTTAAGAGTCAATAGGGAACTTTTTGAGCCTAATTTTTATCTTTATTCCAATTTTCCAGCTCTAGAAAAAGGCGATCGCTTTCAGTTGTAAAAGGGATCGCCTTTGGGATTTAAAGCGGGAAAAAATTCAACAGCTTGCCGGTGTGAAGATAGCGGCTTCGATGCGATTCAGGGCTTTTTCCAGATCGTCGTTCATGATTTGAATATCGAATTCACTCGCCGCAGCAATTTCGGCTTCGGCACGGTTAAGCCGTCGCGCGATCGCCACCTCTGAATCTTGCCCGCGTCCTCGGATTCGATTTTCTAGTTCGCTGACGGAAGGCGGTAGGATAAAAATCTGTAGGGCGCTTGGGAAATTTTGTCTGATCTGCCGCGCCCCTTCTAGTTCAATTTCTAATATCACCCACTGACCCTGCTGGATTTGCTCCTCCACTTGTCGTCGTAGGGTGCCATAACAGTTACCAGCAAACTCAGCCCACTCCAGTAATTCACCAGCTTCCAGCATTTGCTCAAACTGGTTGCGGCTAACAAAATAATAGTGTTTTCCCTCAATTTCGCCGGGACGAGGGGCGCGAGTCGTCGCGGATACAGAATAATACAGTTCCGGATGACGCTGCAAGAGCGATCGCAGCAAAGTACCTTTGCCTACGCCACTCGGCCCAGTCAAAACAATCAGCCTGCCAGTTTTCATGCTCCTATCACCCGTGAAAATGCCTATTGCCTTAATTGTTGCTGGCATTCACGTCTTTGCCAATCACAAAGCGATGAGCAACGGTTTCAGGCTGAATGGCGGAGAGAATGATGTGGCTGGAATCGGTAATAATTACCGCGCGAGTGCGACGCCCATAGGTTGCATCAATCAACTGCCCTCTATCTCTGGCGTCGGTGATAATCCGTTTAATGGGCGCAGATTCTGGACTGACAATGGCAACCACTCGGTTTGCAGACACGATGTTACCAAAACCGATATTGATTAACTGAATGTCCATATAAAACTAGCGGCATAACCGCCTAAAAAGCTTATTTAAGTCTAGTTCCCATGTTATCTACAAAATTTTTGACTTACAAGCCTAAAATCCACAAAAACTCGCGTTTTTACGGGATCGCTGCTTTTTTTTCCCTTTTACCCCTATTATCTATTCCGAAAGGCAGAGGCAGGTTTGGCAGCCACGTCAATGGTTAACCAACACATTTGGTTTAATTCATCTTTCCCGCCGCTGGCTGTGAACTAGATGAAAAATAAATACTAGCGTGGCTGGAACAGGTTGAACGACGCGATCGCTTCACGATTGTCTGTAGAATCGCTCTCCGTTCACGGGGTGGGAAGTATTTCTTTGTATTCCTATAAAAATCAAATTCTACCAGAGGATGGCTGGTTGCAACTATTTACGAGATTTTACATAGATCGCTTCTCAGTAGAATTACAATTAATCCGCTTTTTTAACCTTTTTTAAAAATTAACTACAGTATTTTTATTGAGAAAAATATTTTTTTATACCCCAAGATATCGAAAGTAAAATGCTTTTATCTAGGTTTTTCCATAACTTCAAAATACAAACTATAGCGATAAAGTTTTCGTAAAATAAGCTATTTTTAGCAGCGTTTATTGGCATGAGTCATTTATGCTAAAAAAGTAGCGCCAACCAAAGCACGGCAAGCGGGGGCGTAAAGATCAATCCTGATATACCGTGCTTCACTTACCAAAACCAGGGAATAAAAAAATGGCTATTCGTAAAACACTTATTGGATTATTGATTGCCACTTTAGGGATATTATCGGCTCCATCTGATGCAAAAGCAATTTCTTTAAGTTATTTAGAAACCGACCAAGCCTTTAAGAATTTAAATGTAGATTTATTGTTTGTTGCGGAGGGTCGGATTGGCAGTAGCAATAACAGCACTTACGAACTCGATTTGCACGATGATACTGGCAGCACTAATTTTACAGTGCAGAAACAACAGGAATTAACAGATTCAAATTACTGGCAAAGTGGAAGAGTGGATGCTTTCACTTTGGCTTACGACGCACTCACAAAGATCGTTACCTACAAAGTCGGAAACCAAACTTTAGCTTACGATTACACATCGAAATTTACTCAAGGCGTCACAGATATCTTTGTCCGCACTAGAGCAAATAACACGAATAGCAGCATGATGGTCAAAGACTTATTGCTGAAAGATGCGTCGGGTACGAAGTCCATCGCCGAAACTTCTAGCGTTTCATGTACCCTGAGTCCTAATTGCACAACCTGGTACAAGGATGCCAATGGCAATATTTTTGAGGATGTGAAGGGGGGAGTGCAATATCTTCGGATCGGCGATGTATCGGGGAGTTTCAGCCTTACAGGGAATTCAATTATGAGTTGGACGGGAAAAATCCCTACCCAATCCAATCTCGCCTACCAAATCAAAGTTGGGACGACCGATGACTGGAAAAACCAACAGAGCGTTCCAGAACCCAGCGCGACGCTAGGATTGACCTTGGGCGCGATCGCACTCGGTTTAAAAACTCGTCGCCGTCGCCAATCTGTCTAAGCCAATGTGTTTCAACAGAAACGGGTGATACTCATTAACGCACAAGGCTGTTTTAAAATAGCTTTGTGCGTTTTTTTGTCGGAAGTAGCCTGAAACTGAGAGGATAGAAAGAGACCGCTCCTCGAAATCTTTACAAAAAATACCGATCGCGCGTGCAACTCGTTGACTTTACTACCTTAACTGCCACTTGTTCTGAGCTGCGTGCTGAGTGGATACCGGCGCGGCTGGAACAAGTTTATCAGCGCGATCGCTTTACAATTTCCATCGCCCTGCGAACCCTGAAGCGGCGGAGTTGGCTAACCGTTTCTTGGCATCCGCAAGCAGCGCGTGTTTGCATTGGCGAGCCACCCCCCCGCACGCCAGATACCTTTACCTTCAGCGACCAATTACGACATCAATTGGGTGGCTTTGCTTTGGTGGCGATAGAAGCGAGTAGCGCTGACGCGAATACACCTTCAGCGATCGCGCCTTGGGAACGAGTAATCGATTTACAATTTGCCAAACGCCCAGGAGATCCGGCTATCTGGCACTTGTACGTTGAAATTATGGGCAAATACAGCAACGTCATCCTTACCGGTGCAGACAACCTAATTGTCACCGCCGCCCATCAAGTCAACGCCCAACAATCTAGCGTCCGTACCATCCTTACCGGACAGCCCTACGAAGCTCCACCCGCCCTCACTGCAACCATCCCGTCTTTAAGTGAATCCCAAGAACGCTGGCAAGAACGGCTGAGTTTAATTCCCGCAGCACTGCGGCGTCAGATACTGAAAAATTACCGGGGTTTGAGTCCCGCGCTGGTTGTCTCAATGGTGCAAGCCGCTGGTCTAGATCCAGAGCAATCGACCGATACCCTCACACAATCTGACTGGGACGCATTATTTCTCCGATGGCAAGAATGGCTGCAAGCAATTCTGAAAAGCCAATCCTCTCAGTCTTCTATCCCCTCGCCTACGACACTCGTGACGCATAAGGAGACTGGGGCAGTTTTTCATCCCGGCTGGACACCTGAAGGATACAACGTCTTGGGCTGGGGCATTGTTAAGCCTGCTGAATCAATCCAAGAATTACTCAACCGCTACTACACCAATCGGCTCAATCAACAAGAATTTAACCAGATTCATCATCAGTTGAGCCAGAAACTCAACAACGTTCTGGAAAAATTACGCTTGAAGGCGTCTACTTTTACGGAACGCTTGCAGCAATCCGATCAAGCAGACCAATATCGGCAACAGGCAGATTTGCTGATGGCTTACCTTCAGAACTGGGAACCAGGGATGAAGTCAATTGACCTCAATGATTTTGACACCGACAAACCTGTCACAATTCCCCTCGACCCTGAAAAAAATGCCGTCCAAAATGCCCAATCCCTCTACAAGCGGCATCAGAAGCTGAAACGCGCTCGCTCAGCCGTTGAACCGTTACTTAACGAGGTGCAAACGGAAATAGACTACTTGGAGCAAGTGGAAGCTAGCCTAACTCAGCTGGATTCTTACGATGACCCAGAAGATTTACAAACGCTTTTAGAAATCCGCGATGAGCTGATACAGCAGCAGTATCTACAAGATCCGGACAACCGCATCCGTAGGGACGAGGAGGGAAGTCACCCTTATCGTTACCAGACGCCCAGCGGCTTTGAGTTATTGATTGGGCGCAATAACCGCCAGAACGACCAGCTAACCTTTCGGATGGCTGGGGATTACGACCTTTGGTTTCACACCCAGGAGATTCCCGGAAGTCATGGGCTGCTGAGGGTTGCGCCCGGTTCTGTCCCGGAAGAAGCCGATTTGCAATTTGCCGCCGATTTAATTTCCTACTACAGTCGTGCCAGACAAAGCGATCGCGTGCCAGTTGTTTACACGGAACCCAAGCACGTCTACAAACCCAAGGGTGCTAAACCGGGAATCGCTATTTATAAGCAGGAGCGCATTATCTGGGGGAGTCCTCAAACAGGAATCAACTATCTAAGGTAAGAAGTTTACAAAAAAATGTAAATATTTCTTTCAAAAAATGTGTATTTCCTGTTACAGTAAATATTAAAGAAATCTTACGGCTGGCGGTTGGGAACGCGCAGCTCTGGATTTCCTCGGATTAACGACAACAAAAATAAAGATTTTGTTCAACCAGCTGTCACATCGGCTGGTTTTTTTTCAGTGGTAAGTGGTCATTAGTCATATCGCAATCCGCTTCAGAGTTGTGAGCTGCCAGGGTTTAGATCCCCGACTTCTTTAAGAAGTCGGGGATCTCGTCTTCACGAATCCTTTAGGAGTGCTATCTCAAATCTGGTTGTATCCAAAATTAAGAAACGACCAATGACGGTTGACTCGTCACTAGAATGTAAACGTGGTGCGGATAGTGCCGATCACAATATCATCGTTACGATTATTGTGGTCGGGAGCAGTAAGCCAGATAACCCCAGGTGTGATGGCGATATTGTCTGTCAATTGATACTGATAGAACGCTTCAATATGCAGTGAAGTATCGTCATTGTCTCCCACGGGCGGGGTGGGGATGCCTGCTGCGGTTAATGCGGCGACTGCGCCGGGATTGATATCGATGGTTGAGTTAGTGACTTTCGGCTCCATCCCAACGATAATGCCAGCCAAGTTGCCTTGTTTACCCAAATCTGGGAAGGCTAAGGTGACAGCCCAGTTCCAGATGTCAACTTTGCCGCGCTCAATGAGTCCGCCTAAAGTGGAGAGGTTGCGCGTGTTGGTGTAGCCAACCCAGCCACCCAAAACAAAGCGATCGCTCAGTTGCCAAGATAACTCTACCCCATAAGAATTGCTGATCACGGGGAGATTGGTGCTGAACCCTAAGTTAGTTAAACCCCCGCCGACCGAACTACCGTCAATATCGGTATCGAAGAAGCGGGCAAGTCCGCCCTGGAAATTAGCGAGATTGCTACCAGTGCCGGTGTCATTGTTGTTGTAGGAATGAATGTACGTCAAGCCCAGCTTCAAGCGATCGCTTGGCTTGATCAATAGCTGTGCCAAGGCACCATAAGGGCCATTGAACAAACCACCATCTTCTTCCGGGTTAGCGGCGTCCCCTGCTAAATAGCCTAAGCTGAGTTCAAAGCGATCGCCCAACTGCTGCCTTAGTCCAACTCCAGCACCTTCTGCTAGGTAATAAATCGGCGGGCGCGTTCCAAAGGTAGAGAGTGCCCCAGTTGTACCATCACCGTCGAGGAAGTTGACGGTATCGGTAAAGTCATCCGCCGCACCTGCATTTGCCGCAACCACCACTTCTGTTCTCTCACCGATGGGGAAAGCGTAAAGAAACGCATCCACGAAAACATTACTGTCGGTATCACCTGAGAAAAACAGGTTGCCTTCTGGTGTCAAAGTGCGTTCGGTAAGAGAACCCAGTCCTTCCGCTTGCAGTCGCGTTCTCAGCACATCTTTCCCGGTGAAGCTGGTTTCAAAATTCAGACGGGTACGATGACCAAAAATCGCTACATCGTCGATCTCATCGCCAGTCGCATCTTCTCCCTTGAAAATCCCTGCCAGCGCAAAGATCGCTTCTCCCTGTAGTTTGGTGGTGGTGGAAAATTGATGGCTTTCCAGAAAAGCGGTGCGACCTTCTAAATTATCAACGCGCGTCCGCAATGTCGCCAATTCCGCGCCAAATTCATCAATCAGTCGCTGTAATGTAGTTAAATCCGCTTTGGTGACGAAATCTGCCGAACTGGCGGCAATCAATTTCTCGATTTGTTGCAGACAAGCATTCAAACCGGCGGCAAATTCATACCGGCTGAGTGCCCGGTTGCCGCGAAAGGTGCCATCGGGATATCCTGCAATACAACCGTAACGTTCGACAAGCGATCGCAGTGCTTCATACGCCCAATCTGTCGGTTCTACGTCTTGCAGTTGGGAAACATTAGTGACTTGTTCTAGAGAACTATCCAGAGAACTATCCGTGTCCTCTGGATTGGTATAAACATCGATTTGTTCTAAAACGTCGGCATCAGCCGTTACTGATGTCGGGGTGGTAGCTGGGATTTGGGCTAAATCCGCCACTGTTGACTGATTCGGCGCGATCGCCGCTGATGCGGGTGTTTCTACCTTGACAGCAGATGTCTCGTCCAGCTTCATCTCAGAAGTGGTAATTGGGGCAGCTGCCACGGCTACCGAGTTTGATACCAATTCTTCATTTTTTTGATGTAACGCTTGAGATTCCTCTTGATCCTCCTTGATTGGGAGAGTCGGAGCGATCGCATCCTCGATTGCGTTCTCCTTAACTTCCATCACCGCCGGGGTTTCCGTTGCGAATGCCCCCGCATCCGTTAACAACATTGCACCGAACACTGCTGGGCTTACCAGCAGCGCATTCCACAGGTTTTTAAATTTCATTTCTCACTCCTGACACCCTTTCAAGATTCTCCGCAGCGACTGACTGCTCTACAGTTTGCTAAAGACAATTTATTGACAATTTTGCTGAATTTTGCTTATAAATTGCCTTTTTCCAATGAAAAGCATCCGTTGCTGCTGAGAAATTTTGCTTTTAAACACTTAAGAGACAAGATTTCTCCAACTTTTACAATCCCCCCTGATGGCATTTACCAGTCAAAACTCAACTATCGGCAGCAATATCATACTAAAATGAGAATTATTCTCATAATATTAAAACAAGACTCATTCTCAAAAAAAGTAGATTGACACTTCCACCGTCAATCAGGAGATAAACCGTGACGTGCCTTAGAATCCGACATTATTCGAGCAAGCTTGCCCTACCTTTATTACTGCTGCCAGTGTTCGCTGCTGGGTGTACCTCATCAAATACTTCTGTCCCATCCCCACAGCAGAGTGCTTCACCGCAGTCGCCAGTAGCAGCGCAGAATCCGAAGTCTCCACGGGTAGTGGCAACGTTTTTGCCGATTTATTGGTTTACCAAGGCAGTTGCGGGTAACAAAGCGCAGGTAGAAATTTTAGTGCCACCAGGATCGGAAGTGCATGAGTATCAAGCGACACCCGCAAACGTGCAAGCGATCGCCCAAGCAGATGTGCTGGTAAAAAATGGCTTCGGCTTGGAAGAATTTCTTCAAGAAACTATCAAAAATTCTGGAAACGCTCAGATTAAAGAAATTGATAGTAGTAAAAGCATTAACGCCTTAGAAGACGCCTCACCCGTGGTGAATGGTCAAGCAGCTAGCCACGAAGACCACAACCACGAGGGAGAAGCCGGTGCAAAGGCAGAAGAACACGACCATGCAGAAGGTAATCCTCACGTTTGGCTCGATCCAGTCCGAGCAAAACAGCAAGTAGAGAACATTCGTGATGGTTTAATTGCAGCCAATCCTGAGAACAAAGCGACTTATCAAGCAAACGCCACCGCCTACATTCAGCAACTGGAAGCACTAGACAAAGAATTTCAGCAGCGTCTGCAACCTTATCGCGGTTGTACTTATGTCACCTTCCATGACGCCTATCCTTACATTGCTCAACGCTACCAGCTTCAACAAGTTGCAGTAGTTCAGATTCCCGAAGATAACCTTTCGCCTGCTGACATCCAAAAGGCGGTTGGGGCAGTGAAAAAGTACAATGTTAAAGCCCTACTTGGCGAACCAGGAACTGACAATAAATTGCTTGAAAGTCTCTCTACCGACTTGAAATTAACCCTGAGAACCATCGATCCTCTGGAAAATGGCCCCCTGACTCCGGAGCATTATTTCACCGCGATGAAGCAAAATCTGCAAACCCTGGAAGCTGCCTGCAAGTAGACGTGAGAAACTCTGACGCCCCTATCCCATCGCCAATTCTGAAAGTTGACGGCTTAACTGTATATCTAGGCAGCTATCTGGCGCTTCGGGATGTCTCTTTTGAATTGCTACCCGGAACTGATACAGCAGTAGTTGGCCCGAATGGTGCGGGTAAAAGTACGCTGGTGCAAGCAATTCTGGGATTAATTCCGCGAAGTGCCGGAAAAGTAGAAATTTTTGACCGTCCAGTTGAACGTTTGGGGCATTGGTGTCACTGGTTAGGCTATATGCCGCAAAATTTTATCTTTGACCGGAGTTTTCCAATTTCTGTCGCCGAAATGGTGGGGTTGGGATGGGCGAAGAAAAATCAGGAGTCAGGAAAACTCAAGGCTCAAAACTTTTTGTCATTCTGGCGGAAAGATGAAAAGAAATCAGAAGCGATTGCTTCTGCCTTGAAACGGGTAGACGCTTATCACCTGCGCGGTCAATCCATTGGTACTCTGAGTGGTGGACAACTCAAGCGAGTTCTGCTGGCTTATTGTCTGGTGATGCCTCGTCAACTTCTAGTCCTGGATGAAGCGTTTGCCGGTGTGGATGTGCAGGGTGCAGCAGATTTTTATGCTTTGCTGAATGAACTCAAACGCGAGCAAAATTGGACGGTGTTGCAAGTTTCTCACGATATCGACATGGTCAGTCACCACTGCGATCGCGTTCTCTGCCTCAATCAAACGGTAGTCTGCACTGGCACCCCGGAAATTGCCCTTTCCCCTCAAAACCTGCTAGCCACTTATGGCCCAAGTTTCAGTCGCTATCATCATCACCACTAAAAAAAATCAAAATGCTAGGAGTTTTTAATATTTAATTGGCTTCATCCAAATGTTCTGCAACAGAGCGATAGAGGTCTAAAACGTGATTATCTTGAAGGCTATAGAAGACCTTGCGCCCACGCTTGCGGTAGCTAACCAGTCGCAGGGCACGTAAGGCTCTCAACTGATGGGAAACCGCTGACTCGCTCATTGCCAGCGCTCCTGCCAAGTCACACACACACAGTTCTTTGAGTGCCAAAACTGATAGAATCCGCAGGCGATTGGCGTCTCCTAAGAGACTAAAGAACTCCGCCATTCGCTGAGACTTCTCAGTGCTGAGAATCTGAGTTTGCAATTGGTGAACGTTATCTATGTCAAGCGGGTGTGGCGGATTACAATTTAAAGTTTCTGTCTTCTGAAGGTCGCTATTTACAGCTTCATCAGATGAAAGTTGCACTGACATTTCTCAAGCTATAGGTAGATACTCTTATCGTAACTGATTCGCTGACGTGGATGGAAAGCTCATGACTCTCCTAGATTTGTCGATCTCATTTCATTTTCGCTGGCTAGCGATCGCGGATAGCGCTAACTTAATCACCTTGTTGCAGTTTCCCTTCATGCAACGAGCGATCGCAGGTGGCGTCCTGATGGGACTCCTAGGCGGCTTTCTCGGCAGTTTTGTGACTTTGCGTCAGTTGTCTTTTTTCAGCCACGCCGTTGGTCACGCAGCTTTAGTCGGGCTAGTCATGGGAGTCTTATTGCAGCTAAATCCCACCTGGATGCTACTACCCTTTACGGTAATTTTTGGTCTAGCGGTTCTCTACTTGATTGATCAAACCAATCTCGCCAGCGACAACATCCTCAGCATTGTGCTATCCGGTGCCTTGGCAATTGGCGTCATCCTCAGCAGTTTTATCCAGGGATACCGAGGCAACCTCTTAGGCGCTCTATTTGGCGATATTCTCGCAATTAATAACACCGACTTGGTGCTGGTTTTCCTATTGCTTGTGGGCAGCGGTATCTTCTTACTGTCAACGCTGCGAGAGCAAATCTTATTGACGCTTAACCCCGATGTAGCAAAGGTTCAGGGTGTTCCAGTTCAGCTCTATCGCTACTTATTTGTTGTACTGCTGTCCCTGGCAGTTGCCGTTTCTATCAAAGCCGTAGGCATCTTACTCGTAAATGCCTTTCTAGTGATTCCCGCTTCTACTGCCAAGTTGTTGAGTCACCAATTTATCTACTTTCTCTGGCTCTCCGTTTTCTTGGGAGCGATGAGTAGCGTTGCTGGAATGATTGTATCCGGTCTTTTTAACTTTGCTTCTGGCCCTAGTATTGTTCTCGTCCAGTTTTTGCTGTTTCTAGCCGTCCTCGGCTGGGCAAAGCTGAATCTGCAAGCTAGCTGAGACAAGTAAGGTTAGCGGGTTGTGGATTAGCCGGTTGAAGGTTAACCAGTTTATGAGAACTTTCCACTGCTGTAAACCTTCAACCTTCAACTCTTGTAAGCTTTCAACCTTCAGTTAGCCGCAGTTACAGCCGTGATGGGAGCAGCCTTGTCCAGATTCGTGACCATTGGCACAAGCTTCGCCGCAGTAGTATTTACCACCTTTTTCCACCGCTTCGCTGATGGAAACAACGCACAGGCAAGATTCACAGGCACATTTCATCGAAGTTACGGTAGTCATCGCTTTGTCCTAGTCAACTCTTCATTTACTATAACATCTGAACAGATATTCAGATATCGCTTTTTTTCAGGAAGCGTTATAGAAATAGCGATACAGAGATAGCGATCGCCCTTGCTGGAACTGCGATCTCTGACAAAAAACAAAAATATTACCGAATCTGCCACTAGGGGCTTGTCAACACCGTCTAACTTTGTTAATTTAATAAAGCACCAAAAAAAGTGCGCCGGGATAGCTCAGTTGGTAGAGCAGAGGACTGAAAATCCTCGTGTCCGGAGTTCAAATCTCCGTCCTGGCATTTTCTAAAACATAGATTCAGCACAAATTTTAGCTGATTGTCACTGCTACATTCTTATCGGGATTCTGTAGATTCTACATAAATCCTGATTAATAATAAATAGCTATATAGCGATAAATTAAGGAATTTAGATTCCCGGCAACCCGCTTTTCTGCTGGATTGGCTTTGTCCTGGTCTTTCTGGTTTATTCGAGAGGTCTATGCAGTACGTACCGGATTGCGTAGTGATATTGCCGGAGAGCGTGCGATCGCGCTTAACAGACAAAATAAAATCCCTATGCCAGTAGTACAATCTGGAAATCCGGGATTAGTGGCTCTCCAAGAGCGCGTGAAAGTAGCGCCTCTTGGTTAGAGTTGGCTTAACTCTAATATCCACGCAATCGGGCTTGTCAAAACCACTTGGTTTTGGCAAGCCCGATTAATTTACGCGAACTTTTGAAACCCGCGCAAGTGGATTTAGGCGAATTTCACTCGCACTTGTTACGACAGCGCAATATTATAATTTCTGTTTAGTTTTTAAGACTTCTATGTAAGCGATGGGAAGAACCACAGGCCAGAAAACTGTTGCGACCGTCAAAGTGATAAAAGAGGAAAATCTTTCTTCCGTATTCCAACTGCGATCGCGCTTAAACAATTCTAGCCAGAGGGTAAACAAAGTAGCAGCTATCAACAGGTAAATCACTTCTATACAGATCATAAGTTTATCCGGAGTCCTTTATCTCTCTCTATTGAGCATTCCCATACCAGAGATCGAGAATTTTTATTGCTTAACAAAACTTAGCACTAAGGCATTTTCTCCCCTTCTCAGAGGCAAAGCCTGTTATGCCAACAACAGGAGCAAGTTATGTCGAAAATTCATAATTCAAGGATCTAGTAACGAACCATCAAGGTTGTTGCTAAAGTTAATTTTTGCTTTGCTAGGTCGCTCTATTACTTATCAACGCTTGCTTTGCCATTTACGCAAGCAATTCCGAGATTACACACGTTCCCTCCAACCGTAGGCAGTAGAAAGCGCAACAAGCAACAGTGCGTTAGTCCGGAAATCTATAAAAATTGAGCGCTTCAACAAAAGCCCCATACAGCCATTAGCTCAAGTATGACCGTCAAGCTAAAGGCAAGAAAAAACGAAACGTACTACCCTTTCCCAGTTCACTTTCTACTTCAATCTGACCGCCTTGCAATTCGAGCAACCGGGAGGAAATCGCTAAACCGATGCCGGTTCCTCTAGAATTTTGGCTTCGAGACTGTTCAGCCCGCCAAAATCGCTCAAAGATATGGGGCAAATCCTCTGGTGCAATTCCTTGACCCGTATCCACCACCGCAATCCAGAGGCGTTTTGGTTCATTCCAAGCTTTGACCGTAATCGAACCAGCACTGGTATATAGCAGCGCATTTCCCAACAAATTGACCAGAACCTGCTCCACACGGTCAATATCCGCTAAGACCGGGGGCAACTGGGGCGGACAGTCTAAGCGCAGCACCGGCCCATCGTCCAGCACTTGGTCAGAAAATTTTTCCAACAGGGACTCTAATAAAGGTCGTAGATTGACCGTCTGGAGATTTATTGGTAAATAACCCGCCTCTGCCTTAGAGAGTTCTTGCAAATCGTTGACTAACCGTTCTAGCCGGATTGTTTCCCTCACCAAGCGCTGGTAAATCTCTGGCGATGGTTCAATCCTGCTATCAGCCATCTCCTCCAGGTATCCGCGAATTACAGTTAGGGGCGTTCGGAGTTCATGGGTCAGGTCGCTAATCAGTTCTCGCCGCCGCTGTTCCACACCTTCAAGACTAGACGCCATGCGGTTAAAACTAGAACCCAGGCGGTTGAGTTCGGGAATTTCACTTTTTGGTAGTCGCTCATCTAGATGCCCAGCAGCAAACTTGCGGGTAATTTGTTCCATCTGGGTCAAAGGCTGGGTAATTCGGCGAGATACCCAGTAACTCAAGCCACCAGCAGCTGTAGCACCCGCGATAAATGACAAGAACGTGCTGCGACTCCAGGCTGTTTCAAACCCTCTCACCAGCTGCCTGCGAGCATAGCGTACCTGTATGCCGCTGACCTCGATTTGTTCGAGTTGGACGATAAAGAAGCGGGGAGAAGACAGTTTACTGATAACGAGTAGACTACCCACTCCTACCATCATTACTAAGAGATGGGAAAGAAACAAGCGCGATCGCAGTCCCATTTTATTCCGGGGCATTTTATAGAGGTGAATCTTCAAACTTATAGCCCACACCAACTACTGTCTTAATAAAGGTAGGATTCGCTGGGTCTGGTTCAATTTTTTTCCGCAACCGAGCCACATGAGTATCCACCACCCGTTCATCGCCAAAAAAATCGTTCCCCCAAAGCTTCTCAATGAGTTGCGTTCGGTTCCAGACGCGACTGGGATGACTGATAAAGGTTGTTAAGAGATTAAATTCTAAGGTAGTCAAATCAAGTGCTTCCCAAGGATGGGGACTCAGTTGACGAGAGGCAGAGTGCTGCTCTACATCAACCGTGAAATGCTGAGTGCGATAAACCTGATGTTGTCCGCCCTGACGCAGGCTACGCCGCAGTAACGCCCGAACTCTGGCAACCAGTTCTCTAGGGCTGAACGGCTTGACAAGGTAATCATCAGCACCCGTAGACAGACCGATTACCCGGTCAATTTCTTCCCCTCTAGCCGTTAGCATCAAAATATAGGGATCTTTCGCTCCTGGTTTCTGCCGTATTCTGGCACACACTTCCAGGCCATCCAAACCCGGTAACATCAAGTCGAGAATGATTAAATCTGGTTGTTGCTCTTGAAAAACTTGTAAAGCTCTCAGACCATCGCGACTCAGATGACAGGAAAACCCCTCTTTTTCTAAAGTTATTTGGATGAGTTTAGCAATTTCCGGTTCATCCTCAACAATCAAAATATCCATATTGCTCAAGAAACATATAAAGATAATAAAAAAATTCTTTCTATGTCATTTTAAATTCATCCATCTGGTGCAGAACCAGCAAATAATTCTGCAAGGATTGGATTCAGTGATGATAAACTATGAAACCTTAACTTACTCAATCCTAAGCTAAGTAATGTTAAACCAGTTCCTTCTGAGATTCTCAATACTTCGATAGTTCTAAGGGGAATTCGGGGCTTTGATAGGCTCCAATCGATCGTGCTTCTTTCTCGTGCGAATACACCAAACTCAGACTCAGCAAGGATTTTAGCCTATCATTTTGTACCTCGCTAGAGTTCAAGCCGCTGTAGTGCAAATGGTGAAAACGCGCTACCGAACGTTAACATAGCCCCAGCGTTGGGCAATCAAAGACAAGGCTTCCGGGAGTTGAGAAGCTTGTAATATTGAGCTAAGCTACTTGGATAAGTTTAATATTTGCTTTAGCTATAGCGGTTACTTTTTGAATATTTGGTTTAGCCACAATGGTTACTTTCAGAACCCTGATAATTAAGAATTAAGGAATTTAATTTTTAATCTTTTGGACGCATTGCCTCTCGACCTAGCATCATCATTCCGGCAACGCCCAAACAGACAAACCAAATATACTGATACCAATGTTCCCGCACCTGCTCAACAGGGCTAAGTTCTGGATGCAAGAGATACAGATAAAGCAGCAACAAAACCAGAAAAAGCGCCCCAAATCCCGAAAAAGTCAAACCAATTAGAATACGAGCTGGTTTCAATTCCTCATCGCTGATTTCATCCAAGTCAATCTCTGCCAGTTGGTTGAGAGATTCATCAGCCACCTCGGAAGCATCTTGCAAACTGATTGCCACTGGCGGCGGCAACACCGGCGACAGAGTTGCTAAGGTTTTGCGTCGCAGCAACCCTTCGGTGTCTCGCAGAAACTCCAAAGGTGTTAGCGTGGCAGCTCCAAAGGCGCTTCGCTCTGGTGGTTCAGCAAATTCAGTTGCTTCGGGAATTGAGGTTGCAGTAACTTCTGGTTCAAAATCCATCGCTTATTTCAATCCCTAATCGGAATTATAAACTTATGCCGACGCCTAACATTCTTTTAACCTGAAACCCTTTGTCATGTCACATCAAATTTGTCAGATTTTGTAGAAACTGCCTCGCGCTGCCAAGCCGCCGAGACAGTTTCTAGGAAACAATCAAAGTGGTGAATTTTCTAAACTTAGACGACACCGATACAAGGAATAAAGTAGCCCACCCTATCCCCTAAAAGCCCAATTTTTCCAACACTGGATGAGTCGAGACAATATGTCTATCCAAACCGAGCTGCTTCGGGCTAATCCCCAGCGCCAGAGAAATTAACTGGGGTAAATGCAGCACTGGCAAACCTAACTTATGCCCGATCGTTTTTTCAACCTCCGGTTGACGAGAGTCGAGATTTAGATGGCACAGGGGACAAGGCGTCACCATACAATCAGCACCTGCATCGAGGGCTTCTTGAATGTGCGACCCAGCCATCTTGAAAGATTGCGTGGTGGCATAGCTGGAAAGAGGCCATCCACAACACTGGGTGCGTCCTCGGTAGTAAACTGGCGTCGCCCCTACTGCCCGAAACACATTTTCCATCGATTCGGGTTGGAGAGGGTCGTCATAGGGGATATGAGTTTGGGCGCGGAGCAAATAGCAGCCATAAAATGCCGCACACTTCAAGCCAGCTAGTTTGCGGCTAACTCGATTTTGCAACTCCTCTAGTCCATAATCGGCGACTAATGCCCAAAGCAGATGTTTGACTTCTGTATTGCCTTGATAAGGAGAACAGCCTTCTTTCTTCAGTAAGCCATTCACCTGTTCTATATAAGCCGGGTTTGATTGTTGGGAGTCCTTCAAACGCTCATCCACATGACCAATTACGCCCTGGCAGGTACTGCAATGGGTTAACAACGGCAGATTCAGTTCTTCTGCTAGAGCAATATTGCGAGCGTTTACCGTATCTTCTAGCAGTTGAGAATCTTCTTTGTAGGTACCAGAACCACAACAAGCAGCTTTTTTTAGCTCAATCAGTTCGATGCCCAGGGCTTGGGTGAGGGCTGCTGTAGACTGGTAAAGCTCCCGGCAAGCGCCTTGAGCAACGCAGCCGGGAAAGTAAGCATATTTAAGAGTTGGGGATGCCATATTTTGACGAAAGACCAAAGGCAATTCAGAAGGACTGAGAATTTCAGGACTGTTAGCGTAGCGGGGCGTTAGCTTGGACTGAGCAGAGGAATGTCAGGAATCAGGAGGAGCAAAAAATTACTTTTTTCTTTTTTTCACTCAGTCCGCACTTTCACGCCTCTACGCTAACAGTTCTCAGTACTCCCTTTACCCCTATCATCGCTTGTCCATCCCATACTGGGGGCAACTGGTGACATTCGTTTAAGTTTCAATAGAACAGTGCCACTTGGAGAAGCGACTATCTATCGCTTTTGTTGTCCCCTCTTTCAGATAAGATGAAGAGATGCTTAGAACCGTATAACCCTAAGAACATAGCTTGAGGGAATGGGTAGAGGATCAATATGAGCCAAGAGGAAATTTTTGCAAGAGTCAAGAAGATTGTGGCGGAACAACTGGAGGTTGCACCCGACGAAGTCACGCCACAAGCTAACTTTGCTAACGATCTGGGAGCGGATTCCCTCGATACGGTTGAACTCGTAATGGCATTGGAAGAAGAGTTTGATATCGAAATTCCAGACGAGGCAGCTGAGCAAATTGCCACCGTTCAAGCCGTTGTGGACTACATCAGTGGCAAAGTGGCGGCTTCGGCATAAATAATCGTGCTGAATGCTGTAGGGGCGGGTAAAGAAGAATTTTCTTCGGGCGCGTTAATTAAAACTAATTAAAACTCGGTGCAAAACTCGCCCACAGGGAAGTCCTAAGTTGAAAATAACAATAGATACTTAGTTCTGAGTCTTCTTTCCTCGGTCCTATTACTGTTTTGCGTTTTGGGTGCAAAACCCATCTATTACTGGCATAATGACAAATTTTGAACGGAAGCGCGTTGTTGTAACAGGTCTCGGCGCGATTACACCGATAGGCAACACTTTGACAGATTATTGGTCAGGGTTGTTGAGCGGCACAAATGGCATTGGTCCGATTACATTGTTCGATCCTTCCCGGCATGATTGTCGCATCGCTGGTGAAGTCAAGGGATTTGACCCCCACAAATACCTGGAGCGTAAGGAAGCAAAGCGGATGGATCGCTTTGCTCAATTTGCGGTAGCTGCGAGCAAGCAGGCGATCGCAGACTCTCAATTTGTCATTAATGAGCTGAACGCAGAACAAGTCGGCGTCATCATTGGCAGCGGGGTGGGCGGTCTTAAAGTGTTGGAAGACCAGCAAGAAATCTACTTGAGTCGTGGTCCCGACCGCTGTAGCCCGTTTATGATTCCCATGATGATTGCCAACATGGCAGCGGGTTTAACGGCAATCCACACGGGTGCCAAAGGGCCAAACTCTTGCCCGGTGACAGCCTGTGCCTCTGGCTCTAACGCGGTGGGAGATGCCTTTCGCCTGATTCAAGGGGGATATGCCCAAGCGATGATTTGTGGTGGCAGCGAAGCCGCCGTGACACCTTTATCGTTGGCTGGATTTTCTTCAGCACGGGCACTTTCGACGCGCAATGACGACCCGGCTCATGCTTGTCGTCCTTTTGATCGCGATCGCGATGGCTTTGTCATGGGTGAAGGCGCTGGCATTTTAGTTTTGGAAGAACTGGAACACGCCTTAAGCCGTGGCGCTCGGATTTATGCAGAAATTGTCGGCTACGGCATGACTTGCGATGCCTACCATATGACTGCACCCGTTCCAGGTGGTGAAGGAGCTAGTAGAGCCATGCAGCTAGCTTTGAAAGATGCAGGATTGGCTCCCGATCGAGTTAGCTACGTCAATGCTCATGGAACCAGCACACCAGCCAACGATGTGACTGAGACAGCAGCAATCAAAAAAGCTTTAGGTGAGAGTGTTGCCTACAAAGTGGCGGTTAGCTCCACCAAATCGATGACGGGGCACCTGCTAGGGGGTTCTGGCGGGATTGAAGCAGTTGCTACGGTGATGGCGATCGCCCAAGACCAGATCCCTCCTACCATCAACCTGGAAAACCCCGATCCGGGTTGTGACCTGGATTATGTACCCAACAAAAGTCGCTCTCAAACCGTCGAGGTGGCGCTGTCGAACTCTTTCGGGTTTGGCGGTCACAACGTGACACTCGCATTTAAAAAGTACAGATAGGGGCGATAAAAATATCAGCGGGTCGGGTGAAGGAAAAAAATTTAATCCTTCACCCTTTATAATTTATCGTGTTTCTCACAAAGTACGGGATCTCCCATTCCGAATCGAGATGGGGTAAGCAAGACCACCTATTTCGATGGAATGGCGATCCCTTAATACTGCCCACGACTTGCCCATCCATCCGGCTAATGGGATGATCGGTTAATGGGTGCTTAGGGCGATCCAGAGCATTCAACTTCCCGCTCAGCCAATTAGCGTGCTAAACCGTCGTTAAGTAGAAGAGATTATGGCCGTTGCAACCCAATCACTCGAAGAACTTTGTATTAACTCCGTCCGCTTTCTGGCGATTGACGCCGTAGAGAAGGCAAAATCAGGGCATCCAGGGCTACCGATGGGCGCGGCTCCAATGGCATTTGTGCTTTGGGACCGCTTTATGCGGTATAACCCAAAAAATCCCAAATGGTTCAATCGCGATCGCTTCGTCCTCTCTGCCGGTCACGGCTCCATGTTACAGTACGCCTTACTGTATTTAACTGGTTACGAAGATTTAACGATTGAAGACCTCAAGCAGTTCCGGCAGTGGGAATCGAAAACTCCCGGTCACCCGGAAAACTTCATGACTCGAGGCGTAGAAGTCACTACAGGTCCCCTCGGTCAAGGAATTTCTAACGCTGTAGGCTTAGCAATGGCTGAAGCTCACCTAGCAGCTAAATTTAACAAGCCCGATCATACGATCGTAGACCACTACACTTATGTGATTTTGGGTGATGGTTGCAACCAAGAAGGCGTCTCTGCCGAAGCTTGTTCTCTAGCCGGACACCTGGGGCTGGGCAAACTGATTGCCCTGTACGATGACAACAAAATCACCATCGACGGTCACACCGATTTATCGTTCACAGAAGATGTCGGCAAGCGCTATGAAGCCTACGGCTGGCACGTCCTAACCGTAGAAGACGGCAACACCGACCTAGAGGCAATTCACAAAGCAATTGAAGCCGCTAAAGCTGTTACTGATAAGCCTTCATTAATTAAAGTTGCCACTACCATTGGTTACGGTTCTCCCAATAAAGCCAACACCCACGGCGTACATGGTTCTGCCTTGGGTGGGGATGAAGTGAAAGCAACTCGCGAGCATCTGGGTTGGGAATACGAGCCTTTTGAAGTTCCAGAAGATGCCCTCAACCATTGGCGCAAGGCAATCGAGCGCGGTGCTAAGTATGAGGAAGAGTGGAATAAAAACTGGGAAAATTACAAAGCCAAATATGAAGAGGAAGCTGCTGAATTAGAACGGCTAATTAGCAACAAACTGCCAGAAGGTTGGGACAAAGTTCTCCCCACCTACACCCCAGAAGACAAAGCAGATGCTACCCGCAATCACTCTGGAAAATGCTTGAATTCTCTAGCTGGAATTTTACCCGAACTCTTGGGTGGTTCAGCTGACTTGGCTGGTTCCTGCATGACCTTAATAAAGAGTTCTGGCGACTTCCTCAAAGGTCACTACGAAAATCGCAACCTGCGCTTTGGCGTCCGCGAACACGGTATGGGAGCGATTTGTAATGGCATTGCTCTGCACGGCACAGGTTTGATTCCCTATGGGGCAACCTTCTTAGTCTTTGCTGACTATATGCGGGCAGCAATTCGTCTCTCAGCGCTCTCTCATGCGGGCGTGATCTGGGTAATGACCCACGACTCAATCCAGTTAGGTGAAGATGGCCCTACTCACCAACCTGTGGAAACGATTGCCTCCCTGCGGGCTATTCCCCAGCTAACGGTAATGCGTCCTGCTGATGGAAACGAAACCTCTGGTTGTTATAAAGTGGCGATTGAGGCAGCTAACCAGCATCGTCCGACCCTTCTGGCGCTGTCTCGTTTAGCACAGCCCAACTTGGCTGGCACTTCGATTGAAGGCACCACTAAGGGTGGTTACATCCTTTCCGATAGCGATGGCACGCCTGAGATTATCTTGATTGGCAACGGAAGCGAACTGCAACTTTGCGCCAAGGCAGCAGACCAGTTGCGCGGTGAAGGGAAGAAAGTCCGTGTCGTTTCCCTGCCCAGCTGGGAGTTGTTCGACGAGCAGGATGAAGCTTACCGGGAATCTGTATTACCCAAGGCTGTCACTAAGCGCCTAGCTGTAGAAGCCGCTTCTAGTTTCGGCTGGTGCCGTTACCTCGGAAATGAAGGCGCGATGATTAGCATTGACCGCTTTGGCGTTTCTGCTCCAGGGCCAGTTGCTCTAGAGAAGTTCGGCTTCAATGTTGAGAACGTAGTAGCGAAGGCGAAGGCTCTGTTGGGCTAATACCTAAGTAATAATCTCTTGTCGGGTGGACTGAAAAGTCCACCCTTTTTTATTAGTATCTGAGTTAAGTAGGGACAATGCTCACCCCTATCAAAGTGATTGACTGACAAATCTCGGATTTGTAGGCTGGGTTGAGGTCACAAAACCTAGAGCTGGTAAGTTTTGTTGGGTAACGCTGGCGCTCTTATCCAACCTATGATTTTTTAAGGGTTTCAGGATTTTGGATAGTCTTTGAGGGAAAGACGTTTTCAGATTTGATTGCGTGTGCCGGTTAAGGAATTGTCTACTGCCAGAGGTGGTCGTGTTTGGACTTTAAAATGCGATCGCTCGTTTTTCCCCAAGCCGCAAGTGTTGATACAGCAAGGAGTAGCCAACTACATCGGCTAAAAAACAACACAGAAATAGCATCAGGGTAGAAAGTCGGCTAAGAGAGTGACACAACAACGATTGTGGGCTATGCGAAAGTTTTTTATTTTAAGTAAGTACCGCAACGAGAACACGCTGATCGCTCAATCTGAGCGATTTAGGCGTAAATCGAGCAAATATTGAAAATAAAGAGCGAAAGTCATGCAAAAAGACCTTAACTACCCAATGATGGCGATTGTTAACGATTTAGATGCTCTGATGACCGAAATAGATGAAAATCCACAACTCTCTTCATGGGTCGTTCGTCTGGTACTCAAATCAATTAAAGAAAAAGCCAAGAGAATGGCTACCGAGACAGCGCCTCAATCAATTTATTTGAATCAGCCTCCTTATCTCGATGCTTTTGCCAACTCATCCACACTCAACACCTCACAAATCAAAGTATTACGGCAGCTACGGTAGATTGTAGACGGCGTGCGATCGCATCGCATCTGTCATTCACCCGGCTTTTCTAGCTGCAAAGGCACGTAATACTCGGAAGATATTAGAAAAATCATCTGTCCACAGAGGCGCTGATTTTGTTTCCGGGATGGGTTGCCAGCGCGAGTCACTGACGAGATTGCCCAAATCTTTTTGATTACGAGCAAATAGCACCCAGTGAGAAGGAGATTTCCCGATTTCCCGCTCAGATTCAGAAATATCTGCTTCTCTCTGCCTCAATGTAGACAATCCTAAATCCTGAGCTAAAGCGCCCAAAACCGGCTCAAGATTCAGGAATCGATTAGAAATGTTAATGACAATTAACCCTTCTTTAGCTAACTTACTCAAGTAAAGCTGAATGGCTTCTTTCGTTATTAGGTGGATGGGGACTGAATCCGAGCTGAAAGCATCCATGAAAATCAGGTCATAGCGATTATCTGGAACTTCAGTAAATCGCAACCGAGCATCCCCTAAAACTACAGATAATGGCGCTTTTGAATTCTGTAAAAAGGTGAAGTAACGAGTGTCACGAGCTAACCTTTCAATAGTCGGATCGATTTCATAAAAAGTCCATTGTTGCCCCAATTCTGAGTACGCAGCTAGCGTCCCAATTCCCAACCCTAGCACCGCAACATTTTTTGGAGGTTTTGTTTGATTCAAAGAGCTAAATAATTGCCCAATGGGACCAGTAGGATAAAAATAAGTTAAAGGTTCATTGTGCCGTTTTGGGTCGAGACTTTGTTTCCCATGCAGGATCGTTCCATGCAAAAGACTATGATAGCTGCCGCGCCTATCATCTAAAACCCGATAGACGCCAAAAAAGCTGCGTTCGGTATCGAGAATACCACCGAGAGTTCCTATCGAAAACTGGCTAATTAAAACAACCAAAACTAAGCCTAAACCAAACCAGATTGGATGTAGCTTGAAGGCGTAAAAAATGCCAGCTAGGATGCTAAAACCGATAAGGTCGCCTATCAGGTTATTCGTAAAATTCTTGCCAGTAAAACCAACCAGCAAAGTGCCGATTAAAAGACCTAAACTGATGGGAAAAGTTAAACGTCGCTGTAGGTTAGATAGGGGATCGTCTGCCTCCTTAGAAGTTTGCATAAGGAGGAGACAAAGTACCATAATCAGAGGATACTCCAGGACAGATTGAAATAAAAGCGGAGCCGCGATTGCATTAAATAATCCGCCGAGGACACCCCCGACAGAAATCCACAGATAAAAATTAGTGAGATACTGCGTACTGGGACGACTTCGAGCTAATTTTCCATGAAAAACACAAGCCGCCACAAAAAATCCTGCCAAATGTAAGGGAAATAATACCCATATTGGCTGCATCACCTGAATTAAAAATAAAATTATTAGTATAGTCAACCATAAAGGTAAAATTGCCACTAAAACTTTATGAGGCAAAAGTGGTTTACGGGCAAAAGTTAAAATAAATGTTAATAGATAAATCGCTAAAGGAATTGCCCACAAAAGCGGAATTGCTGCAATGTCTGTCGTTAGATAAGTGGTAACTCCTAGAAGTAAACTAGAGGGTAAAAATGATAGTAATACCCATTGTGCTTTCTGTCGAATCGTGGGAGTTTCTTCTGTAAGCGCGGATTTGTTGCCTACATTGGCGTCCCCAGAAGCATTTTGAATAAACCCGGCGTTACCCGCTTGTAAACTGTTGAATTTTTCAGGCGATCGCCATAGGCATACTGCACATCCTAGAGTGAGCAAAACCAATAATCCGTAACCGATTGTCCATAGCCAACTTTGGTGTGTCAGCGAAAAATTTGGTTCAATTAAGATGGGGTAGCTGAGAACCCCTAACATACTGCCCAGGTTACTCGCAGTATAGAGGAAATAAGGATCGGAACTCGCTGGGTGTCCTGTCTCAGCAAACCACTTTTGCACTAAAGGCGCACTGGTAGCAACCACAAAAAAGGGAAATCCGACACAAAAAAGCAGCAAAACTAACAGCCAAGGGATAGGATTGGCATCATGAGGAGGAATCCAATTCTTAGCAGGAGTAACGGGTAAAAAGGCTATTGGTAATAGCAGAAAAATAGTGTGAATAACAGCTTGGTGGCGAACCCCAAACCAACTCGTTGTGATGTGGGAATAGCCATAACCTAGTAATAAAATTACTTGGAAAAAGAATAGGCAAGTGTTCCATACTGATGGAGATCCGCCTAATAAAGGCAGAATCATCTTGGCAATCATCAATTGTACCCAGAAAAGGAGGAAAGCACTAACAAAAAGGGTGAAAGAAAAAAGAATAATCAAAAGCACTGCTCCTTTGGTAGATAGCTGAGGCTTACATTAATTATATTTGCAACAGCCCACAATGCAATTCAGTTTGTATAGCTAATTAAAAAAATCCAGTTTTTATTCTATTAATTCGTTTAATCTTGACTTATTTTTTTTAATGTATACTTATGTCAAATTCAGCTTCCATTTTTGGCCGATTTCCCACTTTTTCTCAAAGGTAAAATCAGTCAATTCGTTGTGATTTTGCACCAACTCATAACTGATGCAGATATCGTCTTGGCGCGTCGGTTCAACTAGCGATCGCGCTCTATCCCTTCATCCCTCACTGCGCGCATCCCTCAAGCCTTCTAGGAAGCCGCGTTGAGCGTGCGATCGCATATTCTCCTCGCTCAACTCCATCAAGCACACCAATTCATGTCCTTTGTAATATTCTGGATTCCGTTCTAAAAAGTAGCGCACATCTGGTTTATGCTGAAATCCTTCTTTAATCTCTGCCCAGCTTCCTCGCAAATGCCCTAGCGACGAGGGAAAGCGAATTAACCCACTCGCAGGATCGTAGTCATCTCCAAATTTTGTCTGAGCTAGGTAATCCATCAACGCCTGATAATTTACTGGCGTTGGATATCGCCAAGTCGGATAAAAACGTTGGGCAAATACCGACAAGTAGCGATACGTCCGGTATCCCTTAACAATTAGAAACCAATATAAAGGTTGCTCCATTGCTTCGCCTTTAATCTTCCCAGCCAGACGACACCACGCCAATGGCAGGGTTTGTTCTCCCCAATATTGATGATGGATAATCGTATCGCCGGAGAAAATAGCACGTTTCGGCTTTCCTTCAAATTCAAACGAAAGAATCGCCAGTGTGGAAAAACCTTGAAGTTTTTCCTCTTCATTCCACAGCAGGATTACATAATCTTTGTTACTCAAATCCTGTTGAAAAATTTCCCAACTGCTGCCATCGTAATACTGGGTATATAAGTCATACATCAAGCGGATTAGGTACGTTTGGATTTTTGGTTTAGGGACAACTTCAGCTTTTAAACGGTTCATAGAGTCAGAAAATAGCCAATATAAACTGCTGGATTGTCAGTCCATCATAACAGTCCAATTTCTGAGTAGGGTCTAAAAAGGCTGGCTACCATGTAAACGCTTCCTAAAGCTGTCAGAACAGGGGTCAGCTAAATTAAGTCAAGTAACTTTTAATCAAAAATATCCAATCTGGGATTTTAAAGTTAGCGATCGCTGTCTGCTCAAGCCGGATTTCAATTTTTACTGCGATTGCCCATCATCGCGGGTAGAGAGTGAATGACGCAACAAATACCAAAACACAGCTAAATTTACCAAAAAAACTGCTAGCTTTAGTAGCGATATTCTGCGGAATAGCTCAAAAATTTCAGGTGGAATACTAATCCCTACCAGTACCAAAACTAATATTTTTGCCCAACCTTTTTGATACCAAAGACCGATTCCCTCAATCGCAGTTAAAATCGCGTATAGTCCAACAGCTATGCTGGTAAACTGCAAAGTTTTAGGGTTAAAATTTAAAATCTTGTCCAGAGTCCATTTAATAATGTCTAATTTACCTTCTAAAGCACAAGATTCTGAAAAATCAACCAAAAGCTGATGTTCTTTGACTGTTAATCCTAAAGCGATCGCAATCACCGCAAGCAGTAAAGCACTGAAGATTTTGTAAATAACGATTGCCACTAAACCCGGTGGGCGCTTAGTAATATTTTTCACATGAATTACCCGTGATTTTGGTGAATGAGTCAGCCGCTTCTGGAACACCCGAACAATTAGGCACTCGCTTACGTTTGATCGTATGCGGGCGAGTGGGGCAAAGCTGCTCCTTTGAGAGGTATTCCAAAAAGTAGATATCTCCTCTCCAGCCCCAAGAATTTTCATTAGAGTGCAACATCAACGTCACAAGCACGTCACATGAGATGTCTAAATTAAGAGATGTAGAGATGTTAAACAAAGCATCTATACAGGCAAATTTACATAGCGTTTTCACGCGGACGCACTTGGTAAACCAGCGGATAACAGAGCTGTCTTCACCAGAGCCAAGCGTACAGAATTTTAACTTCCTTGTCGCAGGTGTCAACAATGAAAAGCAAACAGCAAGATAGCGATTATAATTCCAGGCAACCCAACCAGAAAGGATTTGACGCTTCGGCACCTAAACCCTGGCAAAAGGCAGCCACCTATGTATCGCTGGTGCTGCTGGGAGCTGGTGTCACCTTCTCAGGCGGCTATCTGGGGTCAAATACCCTGCTGTCCTCCAAGGAGTCTACTTCTAAAGTGTCTCTAACCCCAGGAGTTGCGGTTGCTCAGGCACAACTACCACTTAGCACAGACACTAACTTTGTTACAGAAGTTGTGGACAAGGTGGGACCAGCAGTGGTGCGGATTAATTCTTCCCGCACGGTGACACAACAACTCCCTGACGCTTTCAATGACCCCCTCTTCCGCAGGTTCTTTGGCGCTGAGTTACCGACTGGCCCACAAGAGCGAGTGGAACGGGGTACGGGATCGGGCTTTATTATCAATACGGATGGTCAAATTCTCACCAATGCCCATGTAGTCGCTGGTGCCGACACTGTAAACGTCATTCTCAAGGATGGGCGCACCTTTACAGGTAAGGTGATGGGTACAGATCCGGTAACAGATGTCGCCATCGTTAAAATTCAGGCGGATAATCTGCCGACGGTGCGTTTGGGTGATTCAGATCGGCTGAGACCTGGGGAATGGGCGATCGCTATCGGTAACCCCTTGGGTCTAGATAATACCGTCACAACAGGGATTATCAGTGCCACCGGACGCTCTAGCTCTCAAGTCGGCGTTCCCGATAAGCGGGTAAACTTTATCCAAACAGATGCCGCGATTAATCCGGGTAACTCAGGCGGGCCACTGCTGAACGCCAAAGGTGAAGTGGTTGGGATGAATACAGCGATTATCCGGGGTGCCCAAGGATTAGGCTTTGCGATTCCTATCAATACCGCTCAACGCATTGGCAATCAGCTGGCGACGACTGGCAACGTGCAACATCCTTATCTGGGCATCCAGATGGTGAAACTCACGCCTGAAGTCAAACAGCAAATCAATGAAGATTCCAACAGTCGCGTGAATATCAATGCGGATCGCGGCATTCTTGTCGTCAGAGTCATGCGAAACTCCCCCGCTGCCAATGCAGGGTTACGCACGGGAGATGTTATCCAAAAAATCAACGGTCAATTGGTCACAGACACAGACACAGTACAACAGCAAGTAGAAAGGAGCCAGGTGGGCAGTAGTTTACAGATGGAGGTGCTTCGGAATGGGCAAACGATTAACCTACCTGTAACCACTGCGGCTCTCCCAACCCAGAGCGAGTAGTGTGTTAATAGCTTTCTCAATCAGTCAGTAAGACAAGGTTTCTGAGGATGGGTATTTTGCCCATCCTTTTTGTATGTATTATCAGATTCCATAAGGGAATGGCGCAAATACGCCCCTAGATCGGGAATGGGAGGTTAATAAATTCACGATCTTTCAAGTCTCCTCAACTCAGAAAATTATCCAACCCTAAGCACTACCTACTAGCAAGGTAGTGCTTAGGGGTTGATGAAGCAGGAAATGAACGCTCAAAAAGCGGTAGATGAGTCAAACTAAAGAGGCTAGGTGCTTTCAGGAAGAGAGATGGTGACAATTGTTGTGGGTTTCAATGTGCTGCTCTCGCTGATGCTGTTGTATGTTGCCTGGAAAATCCGAAAACTGCGATCGCGTCTGGCAAAAATTACAAAGATTGTACTCGCGGCCGAACGGAATACTTATAAAGTGTTACGGGGTGCCCCCAAAACTCTTTCTAAAGGTCAGCTTGGGGTTAATCGGCTCACAGAGCGATATCAGCAACTCGATCCTCAACTACAACGGGTGCAAAAAATTTTGGCATTGTTCGGTTTGGGACAAAAACTGTGGCTGCGGAATAAGCCAAAGTCGATAGGAATAACGCAGCGCTTCTGGCGCAGAAGTTGAAACTACCCAAACCACTGCTGTTAAGATAAGGGCGATTTTCTTTTTCCGAAGGTACTCGTATTGTTGCCTGTACCAACGACGGATTAAGGAAAACTGCCTAAAATTGGAATTAAGACATAGAGACTAGAAAATGTCAAACAACCGTGCTGGATCATTTATTGGTGGTCTGCTGCTAGGCAGCGCTCTTGGAACCATTACCGGATTATTGGTTGCCCCTCGTACAGGCCGAGACACGCGGCGGCTGTTAAAAAAATCTGCCGATGCCCTACCAGAATTAGCCGAAGACCTATCGACCAGCGTGCAACTGCAAGCTGACCGCCTCTCAGAATCAGCACTGCGAAACTGGGATGAAACGCTTTTGAGATTAAAACAGGCGCTCGCTGCTGGAATTGAAGCCTCTGCACGCGAACAAGAAGCACTCAAACAAATCATGGATGAAGAAGTCCAGGCTGATGCACGCCCCCTTGTAACCACAGACGATAGGCGATCGCAAGAGTGACTGAACCCTTATTTTGGTTAGGATTGTCGGTTTTACTGGTGGCGGTTAGCTTAGCTGCCGTCTTAGTATCGCTGCTGCCAGCGGTACAAGAATTAGCGCGGGCAGCTCGCAGCGTAGAAAAGTTAGCAGATACGCTAAACCGAGAAATGCCCCCCACACTAGAATCAATTCGCCTGACGGGTTTGGAAATTAGTGACTTGACAGATGATGTCAATGAAGGCGTCAAGAGCGCCAGTCAAGTTGTTAAACAAGTCGATCAAAGCATTAGCGGTGCTAAGAAGCAGGCTCAAAACGTGCAAGTTGGCACCCGCAGCGTCTTTGCCGGTGTGAAAGCTGCTTGGAAAACTTTCAAGCGTCCTACGGGAGGGCGCAGGTCAATCGATCGTTTGCCACCAGGGCAAAGAAATGGTTTTGAGCCTCGTGGATACGGTGATTCTTATCAAGACACTGAAAATGCCTCCACTTCTCATAAAAATTATCAGGAGTGGGAGTCGTCAGACTCAGAAGATTATTAATACAGATGCCGTTGAGAATACCAGCTATGAGAAAGAATCAGGGAAACTCAGAACCGACCGATTCTGCAACTGACTTGCTACTAGAGGATCGTTCATCAAACCGCAGACGAAACACCCAATACAACGGTGTTTTTGCCCTGATTTTGATCAACCTAGTTATCTTTATTGCTGACCATATTCTCAGCCTCAATCTTCAAGGTTTATATCTCAATCATGCCCGCCCAGCCTTTTATCAGTTCTTCACGGCGATGTTTTGTCATGCCAGCTGGGCGCACTTGTCGGGAAATCTATTTTTTCTTTATATCTTTGGTCGCCTAGTTGAGGAAGAGGAAGGGATCTTCGGGGTGGTCGCTTCCTACATCATCTGCGGACTGGGCGCTAGTCTGATGAGTTGGCTTTTCCAGCATGGGCCAATCTATTCTTTAGGGGCTTCGGGAGCCGTCTTTGGCTTATTCGCGGTCAGCGTGTTGATTAAGTTGAGCTGGAATTGGCGCAAAGTCTTGGAAGTCCTGATTTTGGGTCAGTTTGTGATTGAGCGAGTGTTCTTTGAATTTCAACAAACTGGGATTCAAGACGGGGTAGACCATTTTGCTCACTTAGGAGGCGCTGTTGTAGGAGTAGCGCTGATTATGGGTTTGATGCGGCTTGACCCCACCCGGTTTCGGAAAACTTAGTTAGTGCAGTAGACATCGCACTAGACATCGCACCAGAGCAGCACAAGAGTCAGGGGTGATTCCATGCAACATCAAAGCTGGCATGGAATCACCCCTTTTTTCTCCTCCCTCTCCCCTTTTCCCTAAGCCCTCAGTCCTTATCCTTAGTCCTTTTCCCTCTCCCCTCCTGAATAGATACCCCTAGAGACTCCTTGTATTAAAATATGGTAAACAAGTGTAAAGAAATATTAGTTTACCTAACCCATTCGCTTTTAAAGAAACCGAACTGCCAATGAAGCCTCTTCCTAAACAACGAATTGTGGCATCTTTAGTCGCATTTTTCCTGGCTTTGTCCATTTGGGCGATCGCTCCCGTTGCTCACGCCTATAACAATCCCGACTTACTGCCGGAGACTCCTACCCCGATCATTGACTTAGCCAAAGCCTTGACAAATATTCAGGAAGAGGGATTGGTCAAAAACATAGAGAGTTTTGAAGCAGAAACAGGTTGGAAGCTGCGGGTATTAACTCAATACGACCGCACCCCTGGTCTTGCCTTAAAAGATTATTGGAGCTTGGATAATAAAAGCGTGTTGCTGGTTGCCGACCAACGCGGCGGTAATATTCTCAACTTTAATGTAGGCGATGACGCTTATAAACTCATGCCCCGAACCTTCTGGATTGAGTTGCAAACGCGCTTCGGCAATCTCTACTTCGTGCGCGAAAATGGCGAAGACCAAGCCATCATTCAATCATTAGAAACCATTCAAACCTGTCTGCGTCAGGGAGGTTGCCGGGTTGTACCCGGACTGCCCAGAGAACAGTGGATTCTCACTCTAATTACCTCCATTGTGGGCGGAATTATCTGCGGCTTTGCCGCTGTACCCCGCAAAGAGGGACAAATTTTTGCATGGCAGTGGGCTTTAATATTCTCTCCCTTGTGGGGAATTCTATTCATTGCTTTTGGTCTCGGCCCCGTTGTCACTCGCACCTCGGAGTGGTTGCCCCTGTTTCGCAACTTCGCCGGTTTTTTCATCGGTGCTTTAGTCGCTTACCTATCACCAATGATCGTTCAGTCTTCGGCTCCGGAAACTTGAAAAAATCCGTCAGTGGCTAGAATATTTCCAGGCTTTGCCAGAGAATGAGGGCAAGAGGCAAGAGGCATCCCCTCACACCTCTTGCCCGGAAAAAGCTGATATCGCAATCCTATTTGATTTGTCAGATATTTTTTAACGAATTGCTTAACATACCTGCATACAGCAAGAAGATTTCATAACATCTTTCTATCTTCTTTCTCTTCCTTTATTTCTTTGTCGTTTAATAACACTCTTTTGGTTTTCAAAAATCATTTCGGACTGCTAGCTGGTAAGCTGATAGCTAAAAGCTGAAAGCGAATCGCTATGGAATGGCACGTAACGGATGCCCAAAGTTTGGCAATCATTGACCGAGAAATTGGCGACCACATCTTCTCACCAGCGGAATTTGAGATTGTGCGTCGAGTCATTTACGCAACCGCTGACTTTGAATATCGGTCTTTAATTCGCTTTTCTGAGCGGGCACTCCAAGCTGGCGCAGCTGCTTTGGCAGCCCGTAGTACCATCGTGGTAGATGTGCCAATGGTGCAAGTCGGCATTAGCCCCACGATCCAAAGTACTTTTGCTAATCCGGTGTATTGCAGTATGGAAGCCCTAACGCGGCCCCAAAAAGACAAAAGCCGCGCTGCCTGGGGAATTGAAACCCTCGCTAGACGCTATCCAGAAGGAATTTTTGTGGTAGGTCAGGCTCAGACGGCTCTCATTTCCCTGGTCGAGCTAATTGAGGCAGAAGAAATTCGACCAGCATTGGTGATTGGCACGCCTTCGGGATTTGTGGATGTGGATGTTGCCAAGGAACGGCTGAATGATTCGCTAGTTTCTCACATCCGAATTGATGGACGTAAAGGTAGTGCGGTGGTAGCAGCGGCGATTGTCAATGGTTTAGTTGACTTAGCATGGCAAGCTTATGGGCAGGATACGAATGGTGTCGGCTAAGGGCAGGGAGGCGGGCATTAGCCATTAGCCGGTTCTCGATTCAAGGGCGACGCGATCGCCTACGCTTAGGAGTACGGTCTTCAGGATAGGAAACATCGTCATTGTCTCCTAACTGACGGCTGACATCCTCAAAAAAGTCTCGCCGCAGATAAGGATAGTCACTCACCCAGAGATTCTGACTGGGAATATAAATGTCTGTCACCTTGGCAATCCGACCCAAGTCTTTTTGATTGGACAGCACGACCATCTCAGCAACTTGACCGGGTTTAACTGCTTTATGGATGCGGCGAAGCGGTACTTGCATCTGGGTCGTAAATCCGGTTTCATCCCCAACTTCGATGTTCAACCGACGCTCTCGATTTTCAACAATCACTAGTTGCCCGCGATTGTTGACGGTTTGCTCTTCGCCAATCAACTCTTCAGAAACAAAGATATCCACGACTTCACCCCGCCAGAATCCACTGTAGGCGTAGCGGCGATAAGAAGCATTCCGGAGACTCGCCCAATAGACGGGTGCCCACAACCAGTAAAGACCCGCAATGATTCCCAGAAAAAAGGTGATCGCGCTCAGATCCTCGCCCAGCAAAAACTTGCCGACGAGTAAAACCACCACCACAGCTACTACAGAAATTAGCAATCGCTTTAAAAAGTCTGGGAACTTGCCCCAGCAGTACGCATACTGCGGGCCAGTGGCAATCTGGGGAATCAAGTCTTCAAATTTCTTGCGCGTTAATGGGACTAACATATTGTTCAAAAGCGAATTGCTAATTGAAGGATGGCTAATTGTTTAAGAGCAATCCTTCGCTCCTTCGATTAGGGATTAGCCACTTATAGTATCTTTTCTAACCCATAGACTAGGGATTTGAGCTGGATAACTTTGCGGATGGCGAGAAGAACACCAGGCATATAGCAAGACCTATCTGAAGTATCGTGGCGTAGGGTATAAATTTGACCCGGTGCCCCAAACATCACTTCTTGATGAGCGATGAGACCGGGTAGGCGAACGCTGTGGATGCGAATCCCCTCATCGGCTTGGCTACCTCTAGCACCGGGTAGTTTTTCAGTTTCTTTTACCGTCGGTGGATTGTAGGTTTTACCCAGTTCGCCTAACATCTGGGCAGTTTGAAGGGCGGTACCGCTAGGAGCGTCGGCTTTTTGGTTGTGGTGTAACTCGATAATTTCAACGTGGTCAAAGTATTGGGACGCCTGGACAGCTGCCTGCTGTAGTAACACCATGCCAATGGAAAAGTTGGGGATAATCAGGGCACCCGTGCTGGCTTTGTCGGCAAATTCAGCAAGCTCTTGGATTTGCTGCGGGCTAAGTCCAGTTGTGCCAACCACAGGTCGGATGCCGTAAGCGATCGCAGTCCGCACATTTTCATAAACTGAGTCAGGATGAGTAAAATCAACCATAACGCCCTGTTGTTTTTCCTGGGTCGCTAGCACCAGCATCCCTTGTAAGTCACTGACAATGGGAACTTCTAAGGGTTCGCAACCCGCCACTTCTCCAACGTCTTGACCCTGGTATTCCAAAGAGCGATCGATTGCCCCCAGCAAAGTCATATCGTCTGCTTGAGCAACGGCTTTGACGACTTCGCGACCCATTTTTCCAGCCGCACCGTTGACGACAACGGGAATCGGATACTGTTGATTTGCCATGATTTAAGAATACCCTTCTCGACAAGCGCATTCTAGACCAAGAAGGGCTTCCCACGATAACTGAATTATGCGATCGCGTGCAAGAAGATATTCTTTGTAATTTCTCTTTCTGTCGCAAACACTGCTCGCTAGAACGGCTGAGGATATACCAGTGGCTTTCTCTAGCTTTAAGTCATAAAACTTATTGAAACTAATTTTCAATAAGCTATACTCCAAAGTAGAACATCTTTCTGTTTAAAAGTTTCAAATTTAGTTTATTCAGCGGTTATAAAACAATGCCATTCCCTAACAATTCGGCTACTTACGATCTAAGAAGTTTTGGCAATAAAGCTGATGCCACCTCCGCAAAAATAGAGAACAGATTGGATGAGGCTGACGCCGCCTCTGTCGATTCGCCACTCTTCTGTAACCTCGACAAAAACGGGTCAGCAGAGGATTCCACTCTTAATAATCAAAACCTCCCGCTTACGGAGAGTAGCGTCCCGACCTATTTTGAAGATGAAGACCCGGAACGCACGCCAGAACGATGGTGGAAGAGACGGCAATGCCAAGGATTGACCGGATTTTCTTAAATGAGTTCTAGGCAGAGTAGGGGTGTACATCTTGTACATCTGGTGTACACCCCTGGAAAATACTACCAGCCCCAGGTTCCTGGCTCACCTTTGAACGGGCCAACAATATCGCTGGTGATCCAACCGCCGTAGAAACCTCCAGGTTGCGGCTGCACTTGTTCTCCATCGACCGAACAAACATCCATCATCTGGGGATAGAAAGCGAGATAGTTCTTGATGCTGGCGAAGTTTGGTGTGGGATTGGGATAACCCCAAGCGGCATTCGGTGCCTGTTTGTCACTGACAACGACTGTGTAGTAGAAAGCGCCTCCCTTCCATTCACAAAACGATTCCTGAAAAGTTCGCACTAGATATTCCATTTTGATATCTAGGGGAGGAATGTAGTAGACAGGCGGGTGACTGGTTTCTAGTACGCGCTTTGCCCGCTGAGTATCAACAATTGTGACGCCGTTGAAGACGATCTGGATGTGCTTGGATGATTCCTCAAGACGCGGGGGACGAGGGTAATCCCAGACTGACTCTTGACCGGGTTCGGGTGCAATGCGATCGCGTTTCATGCTGGCTTCTTCTGTTGTAGAATCACACTCGCTATTTTAGATGTGCCGCGCTGTCGCTTTGCTGATTGTTGTAGCTAGCGCTAAGAAACGCGCGAAGCCGTGTATAGGAGCATACAAAAAGAGCGATCGCTCTACGAGAAATTTTTGCTGAATCTGACTTCTAGTACAGGCACCTGAAAAGCTGTGCAAGGAATAATGAAGCTTAGGGAGCCATTCTCAGGGTGCTTACTTTGACAATAACTACCAGACAAAAGCGGTGGATATACCAATACAGTTTGGGTTAGATACCCAAAAACCCAAAACTCTAGGGGAGGTATCCCTAAACACAATACGGTCTGCTTTTCCGGATCGGGAGATCCTGCAACCTTCTGGAAAACATTGCTATAAGCCAATTTCCCTCCTTTGCATAAGGGCGGAGAAATTTTCCCCTTAGAAACTTGGCTTGGGGCAATCAAATATGTTGCATTGAAAAAATTAACCGAACCATAGTGGGTGGATGTGTTTGATTCCTTAACCCTTAGTATTAGTGTTTTTTTTATCGCTGCTGCGGTCATTGCCGTTGTAGGAACGATGATGGCAAGCACAGCGGATCGTCTAGCGGATGAAACGGGTCTTGGAGAAGCACTGATGGGTGCCTTGTTCCTCGGCGGTAGCACCTCATTAGCAGGCATTGTTACCTCTGTCACCGCCGCTGCCGGAGGTCACGCCGAACTTGCCATCAGTAGTGCTTTAGGAGGGATTGCTGCCCAAACAGCATTTCTTAGCATTGCCGATCTTGCCTATGGGAAAGCCAACCTGACACACGCAGCTGCCTCCGTGCCAAATCTGATGCAGGCAACACTTCTGGTTGCTTTATTAGCAATTCCTCTGATGGCAATGTCTGGGCCAGATGTCAGTGTTTTTGGGATTCATCCCGCCTCGTTCGTAATCCCAGCGGCTTATATTTTTGGCTTACGTTTGGCGGCAGAGGCTCAAACTACGCCCATGTGGTGGCCTCGGCGGACTGCGGAAACGCAAATTGACGAACCGGAGGCAGAGAAGTCCGATGATACTAGATTGACCGTGTTGTGGTTAAGGTTCGCTGTACTGGCGGCACTGCTTGCTGGTGCCGGTTATTTTGTGGCAGAAGCTGGAATCTCGCTCTCTATGCACAGCGGTCTTTCCGAAACGATGGTAGGAGGGCTTTTTACCGCTTTGTCAACTGCCCTACCGGAACTGGTAACAACCATCGCGGCGGTGCGACGAGGGGCGCTGACGCTTGCGGTGAGTGGCGTTATTGGGGGAAATAGCTTCGATGTAATGCTGGTGGCGTTCTCTGACTTTGCTTATCGGCAGGGTTCGATTTATCATGCTTTGGCACAGCCTCAGATTTTTGCGATCGCGTTGACGATCCTGATGACCGTCATTCTAGTTTTGGGCTTGTTGCGGCGGGAAACACATGGAATTGGAAATATTAGCTTCGAGAGTTTTCTGATTCTGCTCCTATACTTAAGTGGGTTTTCGCTGCTGTTTTTTGGGAGTTGAGCAATTATCACTGAGGTTGGCTTTGTTAAAAAAGAAACAAAAGCTTTGAGTGTATTCAAAATAATTAATTCAAAATTCAAACGTGATTTATCGCTCTATCTTTAAAGATTTTTACCGATTACCGATTCCCCGACTTTCTCCTGTTTGATATCAAGCTGCCACTTTTCGTTTTGTGATTTTATCTAGATGCGGCAAAAAATTGCTTTTTATTTAGAAGACATTGAAACACCAACAGGAAAAGCGTTCAACTTCCTAATTACAGGAATGATTTTGCTGTCTTCAGCAATTTTTGTTATTGAAACCTATCCACTTCCAAATTACATCCGAATTAATCTTAATACTATAGACTATGCAATTTTCCTACTTTTTGCATGGGAATATTTGCTTCGTTTATGGTGTGCTGACAATAAAGTTCAATATATATTAAGTGTTTATTCAGTTATAGATTTAGTAGCAATATTGCCATTTTTATTAGGAGTGGTAGACATCAGCTTTATCCGGGTATTTCGATGGTTTAGGATTTTGCGATTTCTTCGATTTATAGAAGGTAAAAGATTGTTTGGTCGCACCATCAATGAAGATGGAGAGATTTCAGCTCGAATACTATTTACTTTATTAGCAATCATATTTGTTTATTCCGGCTTGATTTATCAAGTTGAGCATCCAGTAAATCCTCAAGTGTTCGCTACTTTTTTGGATGCTGTATATTTCTCTATTGTCACAATGACAACAGTTGGATTTGGCGATGTAACACCAATTTCACAAGGAGGTCGCTTGATGACAGTCTTGATGATTTTGACCGGAATTGCTCTGATTCCTTGGCAATTGGGCGACTTGATCAAGCGATTGGTTAAAACAGCTAATCAGGTGGAAACCCTTTGCCCGACTTGCAATTTATCATCCCATGATACAGATGCTCGATTTTGCAAAATTTGTGGAACTAAGCTGGAAAAATTAGCGGATAGCTAGTGGCGAAGGAAAGCGATCGCGCGTTTTACCTATTCCTTACAAGCTACGGGACTGCATCAGGGAAAAGGTTAGCCGAATAGCAGTAGAAGATGTAGCGGTGAAGAATCAGGATGATAGCTACGGTGGCGGGTGAGATTTTTATCTGTTAACTTAGCGAAGTCAAGTGTTAGGCCCTCGCCCAATCTTTTAGCACAAGGCTGCAACCATTGAAACACTCAATGTCGCTGCTTTTGAGCCATCACCAAAACAAGGAGGACTGCCAATGGATATGTTGCTGCACAACCCAATTGGGGATATGTATGGGCCGCATTTTCTATTGTTTTACGCCTGTGTTATCGTGACAACGTTGCTAGTATGTTGGCGGAGCGTGCAAGATCCAAGTACAAACCAATCTCTGCCGTTAATTCCTGCCGAACCCGACCCTTACGAAATTGCTTTTTTGCGCGGCGGAGAATTTGAACTAACGAAGCTAGTAGTCTTCGAGTTAATCCAGCGCGGTTACTTACAAGTTAACGGACAGTACCTTAAGCAAGCGTCAGAACATCCGGACTTGGGTCAATTGAAGCCGATAGAACGCGAAGTGTTTGATTGGTGTTCTTCTTCGCAAAAAGCAAGCGAAATGAAATCATCTTGGTCATTACCCGCTAGCTTGATACAGAAATATACAGTTTACAAACAGCATCTGCAAAATGAACAATTGCTGTATGCAGACGAGTGGAAAGCCTGGAATATAAATATTGGCTTAATTGGAGCTACGCTCATCTTTAGCTTAGGTAGCTATAAGCTTCTGGTAGCCTTAGCAAAAGGACGCCATAACGTGGGTCTTCTCCTTATCATGGGCGTTTTCTCAATCATCATAGTGCTTTGGTTGATTAGCCAGCCGCCACGCTTGAGCGATCGCGGGCAAAGATATCTGAGACGACTTCAAGGAACCTTCGCTCAGCTAAAGCAGAAGGCAACAGCGAGTCTTCCTTATGAACTCAACTACAACTTGCTGGTAGCAGTTTTTGGCGTGGAGGCGCTTGCTAGAACTCCCTACTTCTACTATCAAGAAGCATTTCTTCCAGAATTGTCTAATTCTTCATCGGGTCGAGGCTCTAATAATAGGCATAATAGACAAAAAATTTCATCCAGTAGCTCCAGTAGTAGTTCGTGTAATAGTTCCAGTGGTAGTTCGTGTAGTAGTTCGTGTAGTAGTTCTGGTGGTAGTTCGTGTAGTAGTTCGTGTAGTAGTTCGTGTAGTAGTTCTGGTGGTAGTTCGTGTAGTAGTTCGTGTAGTAGTTCGTGTAGTAGTTCTGGTGGTAGTTCCTGCGGCAGTAGTTGCGGTGGCGGATGTGGTGGGTGTGGAGGAGGATAGCCAGGAATGGTTTCTCATTTACCAACATTAGGCGTCGGACTGGGTTTTCGGGAACCGTTCCGCAGTGACTTGTTTTTGCATCGGCAAGCGGTTGACTTTCTGGAAATTGTTGCCGAACACTATCTGGATGTGCTGCCCTACAAGCAGCAAGAGTTAGAATTGCTGGCTGACCATTTCCCGTTAATTCCCCACGCGATTAATCTATCGCTAGGGAGTGCAGAAGGTTTAGACGCAGATTACTTACGCAAGCTGGCAGAACTCATTAAACGACTTAACCCGCCTTGGTGGAGCGAACACATCTGCTTTACGAAAGCAGGCGGAGTCGATATCGGGCATCTGTCGCCCCTGCCTTATACACACGAAGCAGTGGAAGTTCTTTGCCGCAATATTGCCCAGGTGCGTCGCTACATCGATGTGCCGCTGATTTTGGAGAACATCTCTTATCTATTGACAGTCCCCGGTGCGGAAATGACTGAAGCTCAGTTTCTTGCAGAAGTAGTAGAGCGTTCAGATTGTGGGTTATTGCTAGATGTGACGAATTTATATATCAACTCGGTTAACCATAACTATGAAATCCATGACTTTCTGGCACAATTGCCCCTAGAACGAGTCGTTCAGCTGCATTTTGTCGGCGGACATTGGCATAACGGCGTCCTCATCGATAGCCATTCCCACTCAACACATCCGGAAGTATGGACACTTATGGAAGAAGTTGTCGCCCAAATTCCAGTCAAAGGAATTGTTTTAGAACGGGATGAAAATTTGCCTCCTTTTGCAGAACTTTCTGCCGAACTAGAAGGGGCACGCAAGATTGGCAGGCGTCATGGAAAATGGGATTAGCACAAACGCAGCAAATTTTAGCCAAACTTTATACTGATACTCTCTTAAGAGAGCGTTTCTTTGCTAATCCGCAAGCCGTTGGTGAAGAGTTCGGGCTGAGTTCCGATGAATCACAGCATCTCGCTAAATTGTCTGCTCAACAGGTTAATCTCTTCGCTAGTTCGCTGAAGCGCAAACGGCTAGGCGAAGTTCGCGAGTTGCTACCTTTGACGCAGCGTGTTTTAGGTAAAAGCTTTGCCGAGTTGTTTTGGCGATACGCGGAAACCCATATACCAGGAGGAATTAAAAAACATTTAGAAGATGCGATCGCTTTCGCTACTTTTATCGAAAATAATGCTCAGTTAAAAGAGATCGAGCCGCCTTGGGTGGTGGACTTAGTCCGCTACGAAAAATCATGGCTTTTAGCCGCAGAACCTACTTTCCGCTTGACAATGTGCCGATTTCGTTATGCTATCGACAAGCTGGCGCGAATGATCCAACAGGAAGCCGAGCCGTTATTGTTGTTGCAGCCTACAATTGTTTTCTGGTTTCGTCTATCTGCGCGATCGCAATTACGACATATTGTGATTTCGTTGCCTCATTGGGAATAGGTCGATAGAGCAATCGCGCTAATAATTACACCTTTTGCAAAAATCTAATAGACGCTTTTGTAAAAGAGAGAAGAAATCAAATCTTTCTTTCTTCTTAGCAAGGGAAAAATTTGGGAATTGGTTACTTAAAGATTTTTGCAAGAAATCTATTCTGGATTCAAAAACTTCGGTCGTGTCTGCTGGTTGATAGAAAGTTTCTCCTGCAATGCGTTCCAGTCTTCTTGTTCAATTTGAGAAATAATTTGATCGAGTCCGGTTCGATATTGTTGAAGACTTCGCAGTAATTCCCCGCGATTGTACCGCGCCATCATCACCCCTAACTCTGGATTGCCTCCGCCGACGCGGCTGGTATCCCGGAAGCCAGAACTCGCCAATTGTTGCGCTAATTCTAGAACCGCCGGATCGGTTTCGTTGATGCAGGCATTCATTAAACCAGCACTAACCATTACCGGCAAGTGAGAAATCCAAGCCACCGCGCGATCGTGGTCTTCTGGACGGCACTGATAGATTTTAGCTTTGAGCGATCGCGCAATTTCCTCGACAATATTCACGGCTGCTGGGGGCGTCGTCTTCACCGGCGTCAACACATAAGCTTTCCCAGCAAATAGCTGAGTCTGAGCTGCTTCCAGACCACTTTCTGCCGTCCCCGCCATCGGGTGCCCCCCCACGAAGTTCGTCCACATCGGTTCTAGCGCTTCCACCACCGGCTTTTTAACCGAACCCACGTCTGTGATGATGGCGTTGGCAGACAAATGAGGAATGAGCTGCTGTACGGTTGGGGCGATCGCGCTCATGGGCGTACACACGAATACCACATCGGCAGCTGCCAAGAGTGCCAGATCCACACTCGCATCATCCACAACCCCACGCGCGATCGCATCAACACAGGTTTGCTCTCGACGCGCGATCCCCAAAACCTGATAGCCAGCCGCTCGTAAGTCCAAACCCAGCGAGCCGCCAATTAGCCCCAACCCTACAATCCCAATATTCATGGTTCTGTCTAATACTATTTCACCGTAAGATCGGCACAAATAACTTGCTGGAAATGGCTACTAGCTCAGACGCGAACAGACAAGTCAGCGCTTCGCTATCACCGCAAGTCTTCTACAGTTCAAAATCTCAAATCCAAAATCTAAAATGGTATAAGCTCCTAAATTTCCTCAAAATGAGGAAAACAAGAGCAATTTAGCTGTCTCCCCGAAACAAGGAGGGCTGGAGAGGGGTTCTCTCTGGGACTACTGTACTGATGTTCTAGCATGATGTTCTAGCATACAGTGCCAACTTACCCCTCGATCCAATCAGCCGCTCGTTAGGCTTCTGTCAAAATGGCTGGACGACTATTTTCTTAAAGTAAAGCCCTTCCAAACAGATGAGGTAGGGAGCATAATAGATTTCTTCATTCATCCTTCATCACTCTGAGGATGCCCTCACTGAACTTACTTCTAAGATTTACAGAGGGGCACGCTAGATTAGTGCTTGTACAACTTTGTACAACTTTAGATAGATGCCGGGGAAAAATCCCGACTCAACGCAAGCAAAGCCAGGGTTCATCTGCTGCAAACTCACCCAGCCACTCAAAACGACAAATGAACCTCAAGGCTTGCTGGTAGCGCCCTCCTCCTAACCATAAAATGAGAATGCTGGCAAGGTGGCTCGAAATGAATGTCGATGAACTGATAGTAAGATACGCAGCCGGTGCGCGAAACTTCGCGGCAATTGACCTGAGTGAGGCAAACTTGAGTGGCATCAACCTCAGCGGCGCTAATTTGACAGGCGCTAATTTAAGCGTGGCGAATCTCAGCGGTGCCAATCTCGAAGCCGCTAACTTGACTCAAGCCAAACTTAATGTCGCGAGGCTCAGTGGAGCCAATCTTAGCAATGCCATCTTAAACCAGGCAAACTTCAACGTTGCTAACCTGATTCGAGCGGATATGGGGGGGGCGCAGCTCATTCAAGCCGTCTTGATTCGAGCCGAGCTAATTCGCGCCGATCTGAGTGGATGCAATCTCAAATCAGCGAACCTCAGCGGTGCTGATTTGCGTGAAGCCACTCTTAGAGAAGCCAATCTCAGTCGCGCCAGTTTGAATGAAGCCAACCTCCGGGGTGCCTTTTTGACGGGAGCCAACTTGGAGCAGGCAAACTTAAATGGCACCGACTTGAGCCGCACCGACTTGAGCGGTGCCAATTTCCGAGAGACAGAACTAAGACAAGCCAATCTCAGTCGCGCAAATCTCAGCGGAGCGGACTTAAGCGGCGCAAATCTGCGTTGGGCAGACTTAAGCGGTGCAAATCTGCGTTGGGCAGACTTAAGCGGCGCAAAATTAAGCGGAGCTAACTTAATCGGCGCAGACCTTAGCAATGCTAATTTACTCAATGCCAGCTTAGTTCACGCCGATCTTACCCAAGCTCGATTGATTAAAGCCGATTGGATTGGAGCTGACTTGACCGGGGCGATTCTAACCGGGGCAAAGCTGTATGCAGTCTCCCGTTTCGGCCTGAAAACCGAAGGAGTGACCTGCGAGTGGGTTGACTTGAGTCCGGATGGCGATCGCACGGAAATTTTTCGTCTTACCACTGAAGAATCAAAAAAGTTCTTCAATGAAACGCTGCCAACCGTCCGAATTATCGTAGATGCACCGTTAGATTTAGAAGCAAATTTAGCACTAGCCACTACTTATCATCACCTCTCTAAGCATTATCCGGGGATCGCTCATCCTCCCAGTTTGGAAGTCAGCGCTCGAAAAACAATTCTCACTTTCAGAATTGATAGCAACGATCAATTATTTCCCTTGGCTTACGTGGCTATTTTTCCCTTCAACGATGCAGTAGCAACTCAGAAAAATATCAGCGCTCTAGTGAACCTACTTCAATCTCAAAATCAATCATCACTAGGGCATAAAGATGCTCAGCGGGTCAAGCAATTAACTGCCTCCCTTAATAAAACAATCGATCAAGTCGGTAGTCTCGATATTTGCAAAATGGTGCCCGAACTGAAAAGAAAATTAAACTTCTTCCAGGCTCCAACCCAGACGGTGCTAAATAATTCTACGGATCAAACCTTGAATGTTTATCATCACCCAGTGTTTGGGAAACGGTTTATGAATCAAAGTCAATCTAATTCCAGGGCTTTGCCAAAAAACAACTTAGTTGAAGCGCAAGGCTCAATTCTCCCTCCTGTGGGTACGTTGGTTGAATTTGTCAAGGAATTTGATTATTTAGAAAAATTACAGCAAAGTTGAACAAAGGGTCAGCAGGCAAAAGGCGAAAAAAAAGAGAAAATATGTAAAGCGATCTTTTTTACTTTTTGCTTTCCTAACTCTAAAGTCTCAAATCTAAAGTGATAGAGGTAGAAGTTCATTCCTCACTACGTGCATTCCTTCGCGAGCAGGAGAATCGTTCTTGGCCTCATCATCTGACAATGGCGAGGCTGGTGGCACGGGCTTTAAGATTAGGGCGTTCTGCCCTGATTCAGACTGGAGTTTCTTCGCACGGTACGGGGAAGTATCGCCTGAGTTACCTAGCACCAGCACTGCTATGGACGAAATCTGTCATCCTGGTGGCTCCAGAATCAGTTCAGCAACGCTTGCTAGAGGTGGAAATTCCTCAGATGCGACAGTGGATGGGGAGGGAAAAAGCCATCCTAACAGGCGATGCATGGCCTGACGCTGACTTTCAGGGACTGCTGTTAATCTCTCCAGAGGTTTGGTTAGCTGACCGCCTCAAAGGGCTAAATCGGATACCCTTTGGCATTCCGACTATTTTTGATGGTGCCGATGACTTGGAAGAGTGGGCACGCGACCAACTGACTGCTAGCTTGCGACCCAGCGATTGGGAAGAGTTGATGCTGGCCTTTCCCCGTAAGGTAAAGGCAATCCGGGATGCGCGGGTACAGCTAACAAAAGCTGTCTTCCAGCATCCAGCCAATCCTTACGAGTGCTATCTGATTTCACCTGCTGAGCAAGACATCTTGAGGCGTCTCTATGCGGTCTTAGAGAATGCGATAGGAGTTGAAGGCAGACAGAATCTTGTCGAAACAAGAACGATCCCGTCTGGAGAGCAGGGGAGTGGGAGAGGGGGAGAATTTCCCGCCTCGCCAAATTTACCCCCGGCTTGGAGAAATTTTTGGCATCGGTTGCAAGCAGAAGACCAACTCATGTGGGCAGAAATTGCTCGGAGTCAGGGCCAATTTTCTTTGTATTGCGGCCCCGTTGAGGTGGCAACTGCTTTAGAAAAAATCTGGCACCACGAGCCGGTGGTATTGATTGGTGCGGCACTGGATTTAGAGACAGAAGCGATCGCCTATCGTCAGCGGGTAGGATTGGGCAACCTAACGTGTCTGAAGTTTTCTCCAGATAGGCAGAACGAACTGATTCAGCTATATCTCCCCGATCGGCTGCCCATGCCAAATACGCCTCAATTTCAGGGAGTTCTGATTCAAGAAGTCCAGATGCTAGTTGAGACAATGGATCGGTCGCTGGGAGAAAATCCCGACATTCAAAGACTAGCGGTGATCCTGGTCGAGGACACGCCTTTAAAAGCCCAGGTGGCGTCTGTGATGGCGGCTGAGTTTGGCTCCCGCGTGCAAGTAGAAAAAACCAGTTTGTCAAACAATGGCATTCTGGTTACGGGATGGGAATTTTGGCGGCATTATCAGGAGGCGTTGCCTGCGCCCCAGTTGCTAGTGATGGCGACATTGCCGATCCCCTCTCTAGAAAATCCCCTGGTAGCAGGCCGGGTTGCTCATTACAAGGAACAGCGGAAAGATTGGTTTCGCTTGTATCTGTTGCCGGTGGCTTTGAGTGAATTGCAGCGAGCGATCGCCCCCGTGCGAGAATGTCGGGGCGTCGTTGCTCTCCTCGATGGTCGCGTAAATAACCGCAGCTACGGCTCTCAAGTGCTGGAAGCACTGAGTCCTTTGGCTCGGATCAACTATTTGGACAGCAACTGGTTTACAAGCGATCGCTAGCTTCTCCCACACCCCTCGCAGCTCATCGCTTTGTCTCAATACTTGTAATTTAATCAATCATTCAGCTGCGGCTCCCACGCCAGCGTTATGATAAACAAATGTCTAAAGGCATCACCAAAAATTATGGGTGAATCCAAGCGTCGGAAAGAAGCACTCAAAGAGAAGTATGGTCAAGATACCTATATCCTTCCTTGGGTGCCGATCACTAAAACTCAGGCACAACAGTTTGTGAAAATCTCCGGTCAGGGGGCTTGGTACGGTATCGGTTTCCTGATCCTTTTTTGGATAACTATCCGCTTCATCGGACCTTCCTTTGGTTGGTGGCAGGTCGTCAACTAGACCTTCCTAAAAATCTGGTTGGGTGAAGTGCTTAGAGACAAAGTATTTGATAGATTTGTCTTGCCAACAGGTAAACCAAAGCTATCAGAGGCTTTGTCTCTAAATCTATAAGTAAGTTTCGCCCATAGGACTAGATTTAATTGATTATTCTTATCCTTAGCAAGCGATCCCCTTAAATGCAGCGATGATTCTGCCCCTGGCAACACTTTACTGCTAAGTCCGTCTTTAGTTAGAAGTAACCTTTAGCACTGCTGTTTAGGATGCAGGAGTATCATTCAAACTGTTATGGTTGATACTTGGCTTTTCTGAATAGTCAAGTTAACCTGGTGCAAATCAGGGAGCCGTCAAGTTCTAAATTTTCCTATGCTCCTCAATTAATTTACCGTCATGCCTGGGGAGCAAAATCTTAAGAAAGTATAAAAGGTTTAAACTAAGGTGTGGTGGTTGGAGGACAACCGTGTTTCTACGACTTGCAGAGCAACACCGTCAATTTGTACAGGATCTAGTGATGAACCTCCAAGCTCTGGCGATTGTGCTAGAGCAGCGAGGCTATCTGGCTTCTTGCTATACCTGCGGAGGCCAAATGAATAGCGCATCATTTATGGTTAGTCTCGGTGACAACCATCTAATTCGCTTTTTAGTTTCGGATTATGGGATTACCTGGACAGAAATGCGGGATGACCGTGAATTAATGAAGCTAGAGGGCGCTGAAGCGATTTGTCAGCTACAAGACCTAGCCAATCTAGTTAAATACCAAATCAAACCTTCTGAGTATCGTCCTGCCGTGCCCCAGCGAGGCTAAAGGAGTTAGCGCAGCAAGGTTTCACCACTCTCTTTAGACAGATAAGCTCCTAGGACTGCTAATCTGAAAAGTGAGAAACCTACGTGCTAACCCCTGGCGATGGATGCCGGAAGAGATGTCTATGACCGCCCTTGATTGTGCATGGCAACACCATTTTATTGAGACCAACAACATTCGCTTACATTGTGTCACCCAAGGAGAGGGAGAGCTAGTTATCCTGTTGCACGGGTTTCCAGAGTTTTGGTATTCCTGGCGGCATCAGATCCCAGCACTGGCTCGCCATTTTAAGGTGGTGGTTCCCGATTTGCGGGGCTACAATGATTCGGATAAGCCCCTCAGTGGTTATGACCTGGATACTCTTAGCGCCGATATTCGGGGTCTGATTGAGAATTTGGGGTATGTCCGGGCACATATTGTTGGTCACGATTGGGGCGGATTGATCGCATGGCATCTAGCGCAGAAATTTCCAGACGTTCTGAATCGTCTGGCTATTTTGAATGCGCCGCATCCGTACAGGTTTTGGCAGGAATTGACGGGAAACCTGGATCACCTGCGTCGCAGTTGGTACGTTCTGGCGTTTCAGATTCCTGGTTTGCCAGAGTGGCTGATTCAGCAAAATTTAAAAGATTTTGTAAATAACGTGTTTCGGGGACAGGCGGTTCGCAAAGGCGCGTTTTCTGCCGAGGATGCCCAAGTGTATCAGGCAGCACTGGCAAAGCCTGGGGTTTTGGCGGCGGCAATTAACTACTATCGATCGTCTTTGTCGCCTCAAAATTGGCTGCATCACTGGGGACGATCGCCCGAGCCCGTCACTGTGCCTACCTTGATTTTGTGGAGCGAAGAAGACGCCTTTTTGACTCGAAAACTCACCGAAGGCATGGAACGCTTAATCGCTGCTCCTTTCAACCTAAAATTTATTAGTCACTGCGGTCACTGGATGCAGCAAGAAGTTCCCCAAACCGTAAATCGAGAACTCTTAAACTTTTTCCGTTCCCCAGTATTAACTGCCGGAAAAAAAAGCTTGTAAATCTGAAGACACTGCTGGCAGTACGAGGAGATTTAAAGCTAACGTTTTCTCTCGTGTCAACAATCTTTAACAAAACCCTGGAAAGCGCCAAATTAATTGGCGCTGTTGGTGTTGGAAATGCTAGTTTAGCAACAGCCAAAAGAAACTAAGCCGATTGACCGGAACAGCCCAAAAGCCTTAGAGTCCCAGTTTCTTCAACTACAGAGTTTTAGGCGATCGCGTTGAGACTCATTTTCCAATTTTTCAACAAACTCAAGTCATAAGGCAGTATCAAACCCCCATCTGGCGGTCAAAGAACGAATTGTGATGCGAAACACAGAGCAACCATGACAATTAACAACCCCAGTCGCCGAATTTTGTTGCATCCTGGAAGGGTAGGGGTTGTATCTATTTCGTTCGACAGAGGACAAGGTTGTATCCTCGGATTAACTCGATTTATGGCGTAGCGCCACCAGCAAAATGATTGGGTACCGTGAGAGCGATCGCCTCATGCTCAATTATTTCCCAAATCAGCAACGCCCCCTCACTGCACTCAGTATCAGCGAGAACTAAGGATGTTTAACGCTACAGAAATTCTAATTGACTCTTTTGTTCAAAGAATTCGTGAAGGCTACCGACGCACTTACGGCGGCTACAAGCCCGACTACGAAGATATTATTGCCTGGGCGGGGGGTATGGCTCTGGAAAACATTGCCAACAGCGACGCCCTTTATCACAATGTTGAACACTCGATTTTAGTCGCTCTGGTCGGGCAAGAAATCTTGCGCGGTAGACATATCCGCGAGGGCGGGGTGTCCTGTGAAGACTGGTTGCACTTCATTCTCTCCTTGGTTTGCCATGACATTGGCTACGTGAAGGGCGTGTGTCGCCTAGATAGAGACTACGAAAGACTGTATGCGACGGGGCAGGATGCAGAAATGGTTTCCGTGCCTCGTGGATCTTCAGATGCCAGCTTGACACCGTATCACGTCGATCGAGCCAAACTCTTTATTGAAGAGCGCTTTGGCGGTCATAAGCTGATTGATGCGGAATTGATCAAGCGCAATATTGAACTCACTCGTTTTCCAGTCCCAAAAGCAGAGGATCATCAAGATACGGTTAATTATCCAGGCTTGGTTCGGGCATCTGACTTGATTGGTCAGCTGAGCGATCCCCGCTACCTGAAGAAAATTGGTGCCTTGTACTATGAGTTTGAAGAAACTGGCGTCAATCAAGCCTTAGGTTATCGGCATCCTGGAGACTTGCGGCGGAACTATCCCAAATTTTACTGGCATGGGGTATTTCCGTATATTCAAGATGCGCTTCGCTACCTGTCGCTAACTCAGCAGGGTAAGCAAATCATTGCAAACCTCTACTCGAATGTGTTTGTTGTTGAGCACGAAAGTGCCGAAGATGAGCGACGGCAACTGGAAGAACAGTTAGTAGTTGGAGCTTAGAAAGGGAACCAGTGGGGAGTTAGGAGCGAACAATCCAAATAAGCTTGGAAATACTAAATTCTAGCTTATGATTTAATTTAAAACTCCTAACTCATAACTCCTAAGCACTAACTTTATGAACTGGTGGCAAAAGCTTAAAAACAATCCCTTAGCTCGTTTTGGCGCTTTAATCCTGTTAATTTTTTACCTTAGCGTTATTGCAGCTGATTTTGTTGCGCCTTATCGTCCATGTGACTCTTATGACCTGTCTCAAGGACTGTGTGATGTACAGCCAAATACGTCACTTTTGCCACCAACTCAGATTTACTGGCGCAACCGTGAGGGACAATTTATTGGACCGCACGTTTATCCGACGACTCAGGGGCCGACAGATTTAGAGACGGGCGATCGCAAAGTGATTGTAGACTTCCAAAAACCTTCACCTGTTCGCCTGTTTGTCCGGGGACCGAAATACCAACTATTTCAGCTTCGCCTACCGCTGCCACCCAAATTTGATGAGGTGGAAATTCTTAGCGGTATTCCCTTTAATTGGCATCTCTTCGGCACCCTTGGGGAAGGCAAACTGAATTTGTTAGGCACCGATGAACAGGGGCGCGACCAGTTCAGCCGTCTACTGCACGGGGGCAGAATCAGCCTCAGCATTGGTCTAGTGGGAATTGCCATATCTTTCCCCCTAGGTTTGTTGGTTGGAGGGATTTCTGGCTTTTTCGGAGGCACAACTGACAGCATCTTAATGCGCTTTGTGGAAGTGCTGATGACAATTCCCAGCCTTTATCTGTTGGTTGCCCTTGCCGCAGTGCTACCGTCAGGACTAACGAGTGCCCAGCGATTCTTATTAATTGTCCTGATTACCTCATTCGTCGGCTGGGCTGGGTTAGCACGGGTGATTCGGGGACAGGTGCTGTCCATTAAAGAGCGGGAATTTGTGCAAGCAGCACGCGCAATGGGTGCAAAACCGCTGTACATTATCATTCGTCATGTGTTGCCGCAAACTGCTACCTACGTGATTATCTCGGCAACTTTGGCAATCCCTGGTTTTATCGTCGCGGAATCAGTGCTGAGTTTGATTGGGCTAGGAATTCAGCAGCCAGATCCGTCTTGGGGGAATATGCTATCGCTAGCAACAAATGCATCAATTTTGGTGTTACAACCTTGGTTGATCTGGCCTCCAGCGCTATTGATTATCCTCACTGTATTAGCATTTAACTTGCTAGGCGATGGGCTGCGGGATGCCCTCGATCCCCGGAGTTTGCGGCGGTAATTTTAAAAGTTTTTTGCGAATTTGTGTGACATATTTAGCAGAGTCGGTCATATTTGTGAACTGACTCTGCTAAATTTTTTGTTGAGTTTGTTTCCAAGCTATTCATATAGCTCGGAAACGTGTGATCTGATAGGAGTTGGAAGCAAATGATATTGAAAATTATATTCAAAAAAATTATTTGTTCAAGTTTGAACTACGGGTTATTTAGCTGGATTTTAGTCAGTGGCTTTGTCTCTCAAACTGCTTATTCTGCGGATGTAGATAAAACTCCTCAAGGTAGCAAAGAAATTAGTACGTTTCTAAAGACAGATTCAGATTTACCAAATTTGGATAATCAGCCTGATAACAACACGACTTTGCAACAGGTGGAGGAACTAGAGGAGGAAAATGCAGAAGAGTCAGACGCTGCTGAAGCTTCGATGGAGCAAGTGACCAATGTTTCTCAGCTGACAGACGTGGAACCCACAGATTGGGCATATGAAGCACTGCGATCGCTTATCGAACGCTATGGCTGTATCGCGGGCTATCCGGACAGTACTTATCGTGGTAATCGTGCCCTAACGCGGTATGAATTTGCTGCCGGGTTAAATGCTTGTTTGGAGCAAATTACTAACCTGGTTCCGATAGCAACTGCTGATGGAATCAGACAAGAGGATTTGGCTACCTTACAGCGATTGCAATCAGAATTTGCAATCGAATTGGCCAGTCTTCGGGGTTCAGTGGGTAGCTTGGAAGCTCGGATTGCGGAAATAGAAGCAACCCAATTTTCTACAACCACTAAATTGAGCGGACTGACAATTGTTGGCGTTCAAGGGCGTAGCAACAATCGTGCCGATTTATTTCCTAGAGATGGGAAAAAAGAGACTGATGATCGGGGTACAAATATTAACGTAATTAATTTTAATCAGCTGTATCTAACTACCCAATTTGACGAACGTAGTTACCTGTTAGCAGGTCTCCAAGCGAGTCAAGGAACCACTGCACCTCGACTAACTAACGTGAGTTCGGGATAAAAAAGGGCGGAGCAGATACGCTGAAAGTGCTGAGTTCTCAAGTATCTACCCGCCCATGCTTAGTTTAGAAGCTTTGTTTTGCCACGTCGATGATT
>NZ_JAMPKE010000021.1:0-96026 GCF_039961955.1 Trichocoleus sp. DQ-A1 | reverse complement strand
AATCATCGACGTGGCAAAACAAAGCTTCTAAACTAAGCATGGGCGGGTAGATACTTGAGAACTCAGCACTTTCAGCGTATCTGCTCCGCCCTTTTTTATCCCGAACTCACGTTAATTAACCGCAAATCCGAACAAGTAGAAATTTATCGCCAAGGTCAAGAAGTAGAAGTGCTGCAATCTCCTACTACTTTATCCGGAGAAAATGTTCTCCCCGGATTTGTCCTAAATCTTGAACCAATCTGGTAGCCCAAAATTTTCCTTTGAATTCTCTAAGACTTCTATACCTTTAAATTTTTGCCTCATTTTAAGATAAACTTCTGGGTGCATACCGCCCTCAAGACATTTAATACTAAGCCTGTCTTCTATACTCCTGAACTCTGGCAAAGGTTGGTTTTGGGAATATATATTGAATTGAAGCATATGTCTTAAGTCAAATCCGTCCGAAACCTCATAAAACTGATAAACATTAATGTCAGGAGCATCTTCCCTAAAATATCTCTTTTTCAAATAAAAATAATCTGCCATTAAGGGATTAAGATGACCCGATATTTCCCATCCTTCTCCACCACAAACTAAAATATTCCAAGTTGTAAAGTTAAATTCCTCTTGCTTCTTCTGTCCTAGTTGCTTAATTACCTCTTTATTTAGTTGCTTTCGCTCAAATTCACTTAATATATCTTCTTTATTCTTACCTAAAAAGTATTCATTATAGAAAACGACCTGTCCAACTACTTTACCTGTAACCAAATCTTCAAGCCCTCTGGAGGACTTATTCCCAAATTTTTCCTTTGTAACCAAATCTTCAAACCCTGTGGAAGGCCACTTTTTGGCTTCCCATAAATGAAAGTTTAAGTTGGCGTCGATTTGTACAATATCTAAGATAAAATCTGGTGCAAACTCTCTTGATTTAAATTTGTTGGATTTTATACCTGCATAATAGAGTTGAAAGTCCGTAATAAAGTGGCTATCAGGAGCTAATTTTTTAACATATTCAGTGAAGTTTTTTTGAAAAAATCTTTCACTTTTGCTGTGATATAATCTTTTCATATTTTTTTTACAATTAATATTATAATTATTTCTGATATTATAACCACTTTAACAATTATCGTGTCACTAAAGTCCTAGCATATACCAATGCTGTTCCCGGGATAATCGCATCACCAAAAGCCATTTTCCTTGCCTACCCCAGTGCCGCTGCCTGGTCGAAAACTTCCTGAGAGATATGAAAATGTGATCGCATCCATCTTGCCCAAAGCGCGATCGCGTTTATCTTGCCCAAAGCGCGATCGCTTCTCTTTCTCATGCCAAAATCGGAGCAGCTTAATTACCTCTGTTGCTGATGAAACGGTTTTTTATTTTTCGTCACGCGGCGATCGCATCCGTACTGGCTATCACAATATTGGCTTGCAACGCCAAAACCACTCGCTTATCCAGGGCAAATACACCCAGTTCAGACGCTTCTCCCTCCATCAGCAAGGATGCAAATGGCTTAGTTCAGATTCAGCCGCTACCCGTCGATGCAAAGTTTCAGAACCAGTGGACGCCTGAACTTGAAAAAGAATTTCAGCAAAGAGCGAATGAGGTTATTCGCTACTACACGGGTAAAAAATATAACAACAACAGCGGGGAAAACGAAAAGCAAACTTATCCTCTTGCCATGTTTGACTTTTTAGCTGGCAACCGAGAGAAAGCGATCGCTTTTTTGGAAAAGGAAGACAAACAAGCCCCAGATAACGCCCACACGGACGGGATTGACTATTACTATTCTTTTACCCTCAAAGGTCAAATTAGAAAATATTTTTTCTTTAATAAATTTCTAGATTCTGCCTACAAACAACGGATGTTTAATGGGGCAAAAAAATGGACGCAGGAAGATCCGAATGGTCGTCCCCATCCGATTTATGGAAAAGGTCGCGGTGGAGATGGTTGGGGGCCAAAGGTGCATGGTAGCTGGGTAGACGGGCGCAATACCGATAATCTTAGAGCGATGCGCGAGATATCGGTTTATCTAATGGCGGAAGAAACGGGTAATGAAGATGTGCGCCAGTTATACAAAAAGAAAATTCAGCGATATGTCTGGGCACTTTATCACATCGGGATGGGCGAGTGGGATTCAGAAAATTACCACGGTCATACCCTAGCTGCATATCTGAATCTCTACGATTTTGCGAAAGATCCCGAAGTCAAACAACTTGGTAAAGCTGCTCTTGATTGGCTTTGTGCTGCTGGAGCAGTGAAGTATTATCATGGCGGTTTTGGAGGGCCAACGAAGCGAGATTATAACAAAAGTAATGTCGTGTATGGTTCATCTGCCGCTCGTTTACTGTGGTTATATTTTGGGGATAATTCGCTGCCTAACCCTAAACCAGAACATGATTCAATTCACATCATTACTAGCGCTTACCGTCCCCCACTCGCAGTTGTAGCATTAGCTCGCAAGCAGTTTAAGAAGCCGATTGAATTACTCGCTACAAAACCAGTTTATGAAAATTGGAAACCTGGAGGAGAAGACCGACCGGGTTATTGGGAAACCATATTCTTCGGTAATACTTATCAGCTAGGTAGCGTAGCTGGTAAGTTTAGCGATGGTGATGTTGGCCCTTTCAAGCTAATGGCTGAAAATTCTAAACGAGGAGTTGATTATTTTGTCGTTAACACGGGCAACGACAGAATGAACTCAGGCAAAAATCCAGGCGATCAAATAGGGCAATACCGCAACTTGGCACTTTGGCTACGCCCTGCTTCTGATAAATATTTTTTCTTGCAGCTACCTAAAGCAGCGAGAGTAGAAATAGAAAATAAGCTTTGGTTTATTAAATTAGAAAAAACTTGGTTAGCTATTCATCCAATTAATCTTAGTTCTACTACTGAAGTAACGATTCAAGATAAGAAAGCGGCGCAGCTTTATCAAGATGAAAGGACATTAAGAGTCAGCACAACAGGTAATCAATATGCTGGCTTTGCTCTAGAAGTAGGGGAAGCAAAAACGACGGGTAGCTATGAGAACTTTAAAAAAAGCGTAAAGAGTAAATCTCAATTAGATTTAAGCTTAATAGCAACAGGGACTGTGCAACTTAGAGGAACAACTAGCGATACTCTCAAAATTACACATAATGCTAAGAACGAGCTACCGATTCTTGTCCGGAACGGCGTGCAACATAATTGGGTTAAAAATTTTGAACTCTACAAGTCGCCTGGAGGGGATAGCCCTATTTCGCTTGGCTGGAAAACAGGAACACTTCGTGTTGAAGCGGGTGGTTCAGTGTTTGAAGAGACGGTTTCAAAGGAGTGAAAGGTGAGATTTTAATTATTTTTTTAACGCAAAGGTACGCGAAGGTTCGCACAAAGGTACGTAAAGTTAAAAGCTTTTCTGCGGTTCTGTATGTTACCTGTGTTTGTTACACTTTGCGCTCTGTAACTAGGGTAAGGCTAATCCATTCTCCTTTATCGCTATAGCGGCGAATCATTCGCTGGCGCAAATCGGGCTTCAATAACCAACCTACTTCTAGAACAAAAGATTGACCCGTTTTGACTTGCAGCGGACAATTGGAAGAGGCACCATCCGGTAAGAACAACACTTGAACGGGTAAGGAACCTTGCTCAAAGCAGAGAATGTTACCATTCATTCTTGCAGTTGAGGTAAAAGTACGATCGCCAAAGCTCAATTGCTGAATTATGTTTCCATTCTCTTCATAATCAACTTTGAGCTTGGTGGAATAAGTATCGGGCGAGCGATAATCTGGATAGATTGTTACTGCTTCTCCCTGCCATTCTCCCATCAATTGGTCTAGGGTTAGATGTGGGCGTTCCGGAACGTCTGAACCAGCTAGCTTTTCTCGAATTAAGGTAATTTTATCTAGTTGACAGTCTCGATTAAATATCTGCACGAGACGCAAACGCCGGTTGCCGTCAATTAAGCCGAGTTCAGCTCCAAATTCGGAAAAAGGAGCGAGTTGAATCGAACCTTGGGAAAAAGCTCCATTTTCAAAAAATAGAACGCTTTTTCCTAAAGAACTATATTCGAGAACTTTCTCATCGGGGGGTTGACCGGGTGGTAAGCGGCGAATGATTTGGCAAATCGTTTGGTTATTATCCAAACCTTCCAGGGAAACAACTGTAGGAGTGTCTTCCAGTAATTCTCCCGTGGGGGAGAGACGGGTAAATGAACCTTGCCATTCTCCTAAATTTTGCAGCAAACGTTCCCATTGTGATGCCATAAAAATTTTGAATTTTGAGTCTTGATTTTTGAGTTTTAACTGCCAACTATCGCAAAGCAAAGCGGCGGACAGCAAACAAACTTCCCATTAAGCCGACTGAACCGCCTAAACAAAGCAAAATCAGTGGCAACATTAAAACTTGGAGAGGGCTTAATTGCAGTCCGTTCGCCAGAAATTGAATAAAATCGGGTTGGGCTGATAACAAATTGCTCAAAGTACGCTGAATCGTGCTAATCAGAACCCAAGCGATCGCTGCCCCAACTAAACCAAAGCTAATGCCTTGTAATATAAACGGTAGATAAATCCAAGCTGTTGTTGCCCCCACCAGTTGCATAATCTCGATTTCGCGCCGTCGCGCCATCACAATCAGGCGAATCGTTGTGGTAATTACTGCAACTGCGGTCATCGTTAGGACAGTAGTAATCGTGAGACTTACATAGCTCAAACCTTTATTGAGCTGAGCCAGCCGTTGTACCGCCTCATCGACATACTGCACGTCATCTACCCCTGGTACTTTCCTCAGCTTCTGCGCCAAGACAGGTACTGCCTCAGAAGTCCGCGCCTTGACTTTCAGCTCATCCACCAGAGGATTCCCTTCGAGTTGCTGGGTGGCACCATCAATCTCTGACATTCCCAGCTCTTTGACCAAAGATTCCCAAGCTTGCTCTTTGGAAATGGTTTTTACATCGACCACTTCTGGCATTTTTCCCACGATTGGGGCAACAAGTTCCACCCGCGCTCCGGGATCTAAATATACAGATACTTCCAACTGGCTCCCAAATTGAGTCAGCAAACGCTCAAGCTGCCAAGATGCCTGTAAACTCATGCCGAATAAAAACAGCAAAACAGTAACGGTACTGATTGCCGCCCAATTCATCCAACCTCCGCGCCGCAATCCTAGGAAGGTTTCGCGCAGCAGGTAATCTAATTTACTTAGAAATTTAAACACGAATTTCCTCCTCAACCACAGGCATCATCAGAGAGTTTATAACACGGACGCTCGATTCTTTGAAAAGTAGATTTTAGAGCTGCATTAGATTCTACTCTCCCGAACGGCTCCCGCTTGCCTTGAAAACCCAATATGTTGTAGTATTTGTAGTATAAATAGTTAATAATTATGCTTAAGTTATGAATCAGTATCGCTTCAAACGGTCATTCTCTACTGACTCCAGTTTAAGTAATAAGTTGTTTGACTTGGTTGAAATCGTATTTCCTGGGCTGGGAGAAATGGCAGAATGCGGGAGAAAATTAGACGCATCGTGGGAAGATGCTTCGACTCCGTTTATTCGCTTTCATGACGACATAGCTATTACCCATGTAGGAGTGTTAGAAATTCCGATGCAAATTATGGGACAAAGGGTGACGGTGGGGGGAGTACATGGAGTATGCACGCGGACGGAATTTCGCAGGCGCGGCTACTACCGCGAAGTAATGGAGGAGGTGCTGGAATATTGCGATAAACGCTATGAAACGCTGATATTGACAACACCGAACCCGGAGTTTTATACGCCTTTTGGCTTTCGGAAACTCGAAGAATACGTGTTTAAAATTAGATGGGATTCGCAGAGCGGCAGGGATAGTTTTAGAATACTGAATTTTGATAATGACAAAGATTTAAAATTGCTACATAGACTATTAGAAATACGGGCACCTGTTTCTAATATTGTTGGAGTTGTGCAAGAAAAAGCCGTATTTTGCTTCAATGAAGGAAGTCGCCCTTTATACTATGCAGAAGAATTGGATTTAATCGCTTGCATGGAGATAAAAGATACCGAACTCCACCTTTTTGATATAGTGGCAACCCAGATATGCCCATTGAAAGAAATTATCAACAGAATACCCCAAACCATTGAAGACGTCACGATATACTTTAGTCCTGAACTTTTGGATCTAGGAGATATCACAGCATTTCCCCACACGTTTGATGAGACGGTGCTGATGGTGAGGGGGAAATTTGCAGGAGAGGGAGAAAAATTTATGCTACCGCGTTCGGCGCGTTGTTGATGAAAGTAGGTGTTGGGGAAGAGAGTAAGTGAGTTAAGTACTAAGGGAGCCAACAACTGAGAACTGTTAAGATAAAAAAACTCCACCCATTGAACATATAAGCTGTATCTGCGAGCCAGAATGCTATGACGACTGAAGTTGCCGTCGAAAAGAAAAAGTTAGAAAAACCGCCATTAGAAATTCACTATATGGGCGATCGCGTCCTGCGTCAGCCAGCTAAACGTATTGCCAAGGTAGACCAGGAAATCCGGCAGCTGATTCGGGAGATGCTGCAAACCATGTACAGCGCAGATGGCATCGGTTTGGCAGCCCCCCAAGTGGCAGTGCAAAAACAGCTGATTGTCATTGACACCGAACCGGATAACGCTGCTAATCAGCCTTTAGTGTTGATTAACCCGACTATCAAGAAATTCGGGCGCGACTTGTGTATGTTTCAAGAAGGCTGTCTTTCTATTCCTGGCGTTTATATCGACGTGAAGCGCCCGGAAATGGTGGAAGTGGCTTTTAAAGACGAGCAAGGACGCCCCCGCACCATGAAGGCGACTGGACTCCTCTCCCGCGCTATTCAACACGAGATGGATCACCTCAATGGCGTGCTGTTTGTGGATCGGGTGGAAAATGCGATCGCTTTGAATGAGGAGCTGAAAAAGCATGGCTTCTCTGCTCAAGCTGTCAAGCCAGTAGCTTAAGGATATCACCGCCCATGATGACCCCAAAAAGTGGTGTATTTTTGCTCGGTTCTTGCGTAGCAGCGATCGCTGCCGTTGGCTCCATTTTTGAACTCGCTTCTGGAAACCCCGACTTGGGCAACTTGCCTACAGGGATCATCCTGGCTGCCAGTATTCCTCTCGTAGGATTGCTGTTCTATGCCGCAGTTCGGGAAGCCAACTCTCACCAATAAATAGCATTGAATCAGGGTGATAGAAATCAACAAAAATCACCTAAGAAAGTTTGAGACCCGGTTTCTTCAAGAAATCGGGTTTCTTCTGATAGGGTTTTTTGTGATGATGTGCTGAGTTGTTAGCTTTTAGCCGGAGAGATGGGGTGAATCCCAGCCTCTACAACTCCCCACTAATTGCTAAGCTATCGCTAATCGCTTTCTCGCAATCTACTAAAATGACAGGCCAGAGCTACACAAGTGGGTTTCTCCGGCTGCTTTCTACTGGTGCTGCTGGTACACCACTGCCCCCATACTTGCTTCCGCTCGATCGGGAGGTCGTGATTGGGCGCGAACCCAGTTGTCAAATTGTGTTGGATTCTAACCAACATGGTGTTGTATCCAGGCGTCATGCGGCAATCCGTCCCCTTACTCAGTCGGGAGTAGCACCCAATTGGCAAATTTGCGATCTCAACAGTGCCAATGGTACCTACGTGAACGGGAGACGCCTACAGGGATGTCAAATTTTGCACGCAGGCGATCGCATTGAGTTGGGACAAAACGGCACAGAGTTTATTTTTGAGTTTCAAACTCCCTCGATCAGAACTCAATTGTCGTCTCAGCCATTCGCACCAGTGCAGCCATCCCAGCCGGAAGGAGTGACATTTACCCAGTTATTTCCGATTTTTTCCACCGGACGAGATTTAACGAAAAAAGCTTATCTAGTACCGGGGATGGTCACAGTCGGATTTGTGGTCTTGATGTTTGCCGCTGTCGGTGAGTCAGTGGTATTCAATCTGTTACTGGCAGCTTATCTGGCTTGGGCAGCTTATTACTTTGTCTACCAACTTTGCGGCAAGCATAAGCCTTGGTGGGTACTCCTGGGTTCAGCGGTCACAACCGCCTTGATTTTGGTGAGTCCTGTCTTGCTGGCTTTCATCTATGTTTTTCGCCGTGTTTTGCCCGGAGACGTAGAAGCAGTACTCCGAGGTTCGGAACAGGTGAGTTTGATCGACTTTCCCGGTTTGTTGATCCGAATGTTTTTCGGGGCAGGATTGATGGAGGAGTTGCTCAAGGCGTTGCCAGTGCTGGGATTGTATTTAATTGGGCGGGGATTTCGCTCTCCCTTGCGCGATCGCATTGGTGTCTGGGAACCCTTAGATGGAATCCTGCTAGGAACCGCCTCAGCCGTTGGCTTTACCCTGTTGGAAACGCTGGGTCAATACATCCCCCAAATTATCCAAAATGTGACGCTACAAGCTGGAGAAGGTGCTGGAGAATTGGTGGGATTGCAACTCCTGATTCCCCGAATTTTAGGGTCGGTGGCAGGACACATGGCTTACAGCGGCTATCTAGGCTATTTCATTGGGCTGAGTGCCCTAAAACCCAAGAAGCGCTGGACAATTTTGCTGATTGGTTATCTGACAGCATCAGGACTTCATGCGTTGTGGAACGCTACAGGCGCTGTCAGCGGCTTGTTGTTGGCGGTGGTGGGAATCATTTCCTATGCCTTTTTGACCGCAGCAATTCTCAAAGCGCGGGCTTTATCTCCAACGCGAAATTCAAATTTTGCCACCCGTTTTACTGCCCCGCCATAGTTAGTAGTGCAATTAAAAATTAAGGATGTAAAATGGCAACTCTTACATTTTGCATTTTTAGTTTTTAATTTCCTTGCACCATTCTAAAATTCGATTCCACGCCCACCAGGGATCGGGATCTCCTATTTGACGCTGACATTCCCGGCTGCTGATGTAGCCTACATGACCACCATATTGCGTCAGCACTAAACTAATGTCAGGATTGCGATCGCTAGCAGCTTGCAACTCAGGCACAATTGAAGGGTCAAACATCGGATCGTCAGCAGCGTACAGAATCAGAGTCGGTTTTTTTAAGTGCGGTAACAGGTGTAAAGCACTGCTAGCGTCATAATACGCTTCAACAGATGGAAAGCCTAATCGCCCGATTACCAGCTCATTATCAAAGCCCCAAATGCTGTTAGCCCGCTCAATGGCTGCGGGATCGATTGCTTCAGGATGAACATGATGAACGCGCCAAGCCAGTCTTTTTAATTCTCGCGCGATCGCTTGTTCTAAATACTTACCCAACGGGTGTTTCACCAAATAGGAAAGGGAACGGTTGGAATCCAGGCTGGGACAAATCACCGCAGCCCCGCCAATCTCCCTTTCCTCCAAACCTAATTCCTGACTTCTCCCCGTTAACAACTCCTGTGACGCTTTTACCGCCCATAGCGCCAGTTGCCCTCCCAACGAGTAACCCGTAAACCAGAACGGTGCAGGACAACCCATTGCTTTAGCTTGGGCAGCAATGCAGACAAAATCTTCTCCCTCGTACAACCCATCAGAAGTCAAGGTCGGAGATAACTGAGCGGTTTTTCCGTGGGCACGCCAATCAAATAGCACTACTGCATAGCCTTGTGCAAATGCCTTGCGCCCCAGCAGTCTCAGAAACCATTGATTCTCCAAATCGCCGGTAATGCCATAAGTCCCCACAATCGTACCGTGAGGGCGATCGGGGATAGCAACCCAGCCATAAATCGGCACATCTCCGGCACCTGTAAAAGTTGTCGCCCGGTAACTTGGCTCCGGATCTACAGTCGTCTTCTCCCACTCGCGACCCGCCTGCAAAGCAGTATATAAGGTCATTGACAGACCATTTCTCAGCAACCAAGGCGGTGTATAGGACAAATTCGGCATCAACAAGCGCATCTGTAGAGTTCTGAGCATGAGCTGAGCATTACTTAATACAGCTTAACAAAGTAATGCTGGGTGCCTACAGCCTAATTGAGATAGTGAAAAATAATCATTCTAGAGGTATCAAGATATGCGCCTTTACACTTCTATCTTGTAACCCCGAAGAACGAGAAAGCTCTAAATTATAGAATTTACTGAAACAAGCTTTGCAGCACCGAACTTAACGCTTGCCACAACGTCCCAGCAGCCACTGCAAACAACAAAGTAATCGCAGCAGTTAATCCATAACTGAAACACATCAGCAAACCATCGGCTTCTAGCATGGCAATGACGAGTAGCAAAATCCCAATTGTTGGAATCGGATTCGTAAAAGGGATGGGTAACATCAGCAACACAGACAGCCATGCAATACAAAGCCCGTTTAATTGCCAAATTTGAGGATTTTCTGCTATCCAGCGCAACCGGGGACGAGTCACTTTCTCTAGCACCCCTGTGACTTGTTGCAGGTTTTTTAAAAGTTGCTGGGCAAACCAGCGGGGAAATCTGAACTGGCGAATTCTTTTGGGTAGCCAAGGAAAACGTTGCCCTAAAGCCATTTGCAATGCTAATATCAAGCTGCCGCTACCCAATATGACAGTAAATCCGGGTGGCATCGGAAACAGAAACGGCAAAACAAGTAACGCGATAACTAAACTAAAGCCCCTTTCAGAAGTTTCTGCCAGAACATCCGCTAGAGTTAACGGTTTATTCGCTAACTTCTCTAGAAGAGACTTGATATTTTGAGAGAATCTGAGGTGCATGGGGTGTTAAATTCTCGGCTTTTAGGTCAACTTTTTTTCAATAAATAAATATCTCTTCTAATTTTAATGTAAAGTAAGATTGCTTTTTTCAACTGCACTTAACTATTGGCTAGAGAAAAAATGCAGTGATGAAAAGCAGAGCAACCCTTGCTTTTACAGGCAGAACAATTAAATAAATCCCACTAAATATGGATGTTATCGAGGGGACTCTCATTACTTGGTATAGCAAGAGATATTTGCACAATTACGATCCCCTACCTTATTTTAGCTAGCCATTCTGTCGAATGAGAATATCCTAAGAGATACTCAATCTTGCAGTTGCTTACTCACTTAGGAACAACTAGCTATGCCAGCAGGAAGAAGTGCTGTTGACTTCCCGGAGTGGAGGTGTTTTACAAAGGGCAAGCAAATTTTTCAAACGCCTAACTTCGCCAAGTGTCAACTACTCTAACAACAGAGCGAAAATACCTCTAACGATTGGTGCGTATCCTTTCCAGGGATTCAGTAATGGGGAATTATTGTACCAGACCAGAATGCTCCTTAACCAGTAGAAGAGATCGCCTGCCAGGGTCAGAAAAAAATAATGATGTTTTGTAACAAAAATTCTAGTTCTTGCATAAAAACCAGAATTTGACCGATATCTATACAGAGGGGACGGGTCTACTGATAAGCAGACCCTCGTTAACAACCCTCCAATCCTCTCCCACGTCGTCCATAGGAGCCTCTAGAATGACTGATTAAATGAACTGTTGGCAAAATGCCATCATCGATGTGTTGGCGTCGATCGGCACTATAAGGCAGCCAGGAATCGAAGTACACCTTCCTGATTCCCTGTTTGAGACTCTTTTGGATTATTCTTAAATGCCAATCAAAACGAAAGTTACGCTCGATATTACGCAGAGAATAAATCTGATCAAGTGTCTACTCAGGTGACTTATTTTGTGCTGAAGAATTAAGGTCGTTGAATTGTCTGAGCGCATACCGGGCAACTGCTAAACTCAACCGTGCCCGTTCGCTCTCCGATAACTCATCCCACTCAACTGGGCGGGCAATTTCAGCTTCCGAGCCTCGCATGGCGGAAGCCAAAGGACGCGCCCATACCTGCAACACATCTTCTCCCCATTCCGGCAGCAGCTCTTGAACGCACTGTACCATCTGATCCGCGATTGACAGAGGGCTTGATACAACCTGTTGGGCTTTGTGAGCGATCGCATCCAGCCAAGCTTGGGGAACGCGGGCAGCAAACCGCTCGCTTAAACTAGATGTAACTGCGATCGCTGCTGTCGGCGCAACTGCCACATTTGTATTTGCCCAGCATTCATCGAACTTTGCATAGAGTGCTTGCGACCCCCTACTAATTTCTTCATCTAACCATCCCTCAAGTTCAAACCCTTGTTCCAGCTCTGTCCAATAGGCTTCCACATTTGGATCGGCTGGATTCCAGGGATAGGGAGCTTCTTCAGGCTGGAGGAGTGCCTCTAGTAGTTCTGCTTGCACTTGAGAAAGAGAATTCTCATAAAATCCTTCGATTGATTTCCTTGCCATCATGATGCTCCTGTGTATTGATATACCGTTCTTGGCAGGGGTAGCTACAGCGGCACTTTGGCGAGTTCCGTAAATATTATTTAGCACTCAGTATTCTGTAGGGCGATCGCTTTTAGCGCGCTCTAGAACTTCGCACTATCTTGAATAATGAACTCCCAAGTTTGACCCTGCATACTCCCAAACTTTATCTGGTCTCCCGATTGCAAAGGCACTTCCGGATGATAGACTTTCTGCCATCCACTAGGTCTTAGAATGAACGTGCCGTAGCGAGATTTATCTTTTAGAAAGTAAGTAAGTTTACCGTCTGGGAGAGCATCACAAATAATTTCAGCGTGTTGCCGAGAAACTTCCTGTTTTTCAATCACCAAGTCGTTTCCCTTGGGATTCCGTCCCACTCGCAAACTCGTGCCACTAATTGGCGAAACTTTGCTAGTTACTCCTAACGGACGAAGATAGGCAGATGGAGTAGATAAATCGTGCCCAGATGACTTCACATCCACCGGCAGTATCGTCACTTCCTCGCCAATCGGTCGAATCAACTCACCCTCAAAATCTGGGTGCATATACAGAACCGGCAAAGTCCAGGCTGGTTGGTTGAACTTGTAAAGCGTCAACAACTTTTGCCTTGCTACCGCCACCGCCTCATCAATGGGCATCCGTGCTGCCAGAGCTTGTGCAAAAGCCTGAATAAACGACAGAGCCTCCTCGTCGGCAATCGAGTCGCGCATTCCCAAAACTGCTGGAACACCGTGATGGATTAATACCTCTGCCAAACTGCTGCGCGGCAAACTTTGTTGGTTGTGCCGCTCTGGTTGAGCGCCCCAACAAGCATTAAAAACCGCCAGCGTCACCTGACAGCGAACCAAAACCTGGGCTAACTCCGTGCCATTGATCCTGGCATCAGGTCGCAGAAACAATAATCCACCATCCGCTGCCGGGACGCCATGACCGGCATAGAACAAGATGTTGTAATTTTCTGTTTCCAGACGTGAAATCAATTCTGCTTTTGTAGGTTGTAAAAGCGTATCTACCTGGCACAGAACTGTTGCACCAGTATGTTCGCCATCTGGGTGTAAGTCTGGTCGTCCGCAGCGTTCCAAAATATTAGCCAGCGCCTCCGCTTCTTGTTCCAGCTGCAAGCTGGGAGCGACTTCGCTTTCTGTATCGTGTCCCAGTACCAACAGGATGTTTAAAGCCTGCTCTAAGCGCTGGGGTGGAAGCGGGTCAACCGCATTGCTGGTACGACTAAACAATAGTTGTTGTGATAGAGAAATCGCTTGTTTCCCAGGTTCGGGCTGCATAATTTCCCAAGGCACAGGAATTAAGTCTGGGTCTCGAATTTCTAAGCGCAGCCGCAGACGTTTTTTCTGCCCAATTGCAATTCCCTGACTTTGAGCGAAACTATTTTGAATTTCCCCGTCAAATAACCACTTCCAGAGGCTAATCCCTAAATCTTGCATCAAACGAGCCGTATACGGAAGTGCTTGACCGTTAACATTCAGGGCGTCGAGTGGAACTGTCAAGGCGGGAGGGTTTGCCTGATGTACCAGCGGAACATCAGGGAGTCCGCGTGGGGAAAACATTTCCTGCCATGCCAGCCACTTTTGGGTCAACATTTCAGGCCACGTACAGTCATGCAGAACGTGACCACCCGGACAGGGTGCTTTCATCACCCAAATGGCAAAATGTTCTGCCCCAAGGGAAGTTTTGGAGAGCCGATTGATGGCTAAACTGAGGCAGGGATTCTCAGACTGGGACATTCTAAAGACATTAACCTTAAACCTAGCACTATACGAGGTTTTTTATCAGTCTACCCGAACAACAGGGGAATACTCACCGAATATTCTTCACTCGCTCTTATCACCTCAAATAGGGTAAACAAGGTTATTGAAGAGATATTTTAGCTTTAGCGATTCACTATCAATCGTTTTTGGGCAGTGAATCGTGAGTAATGGGTGGCAAGTCTCTGGCAGTCGTCACTGGCAGCAAAAGACAACTGACCTAGAGACGCGATTCATCGCATCTTTACCAATTGACGAATGACTCCTGATTAGCGACTACCCAAGAACACCTAACCCTGACAAAAACCGAAGTCCTAACAATTAAAGGCTAGCAACTAATTGCTATTTAGAGGGGGACGAAGTGACGGTAGGTGTTGGAGAAGCAGCCCTAATGGCACATTCGCCCAAATTAGCCGATGTTGGTGCGAAATTTGGATTAATTACAGGTAAAACGTCGGATTCTCGAATCCAGCCAATTTCTCCTGGTTTTATTGGGCGATAGGTCACTTCGGGGACTGCTCTTGGGTTTGGGGTGCTGGAATTAACTTGTTCAGGGGGAAGCTGCGGATTGGATGTAGGGAGCGTTGAGCAAACTTTTACCTGTAGCCAGCTGTTAGGGTCTTGATTTCGTTGGATGGAGCTGACTTGCAAAATACTCCCATCTAAAACTAACCCGACTACAGATTGGTTTTGGGGTGCCTGGGCACCACGTCGCAGCAAAACAGGAACTTCTTTTCCCTGAACGTTCTTGGTTGTGGAACGGGTGGTTTGGAGCAGCAAGCCAGCCTCTAAAGAGGGCACAGAGGTGGAAGGAGTCACGACAGGTTCTGCCGATGGAGATGAACTGGCTGCGGATGGTTCAGGACTAGGGCTAGAGGGGGGTGTCAGCCCGATTAGAGGCTTGACCCTGTCTTGGACTTCTGGAATAAACCAATAAGCGATCGCTCCGCTGACACCTGCTAACAGAAGCAGCACTAGAAGGAGCGGCAAAGGACTCCTAGTAGTAGACTGCGGTGAAATGATCTTGGTTTTGATTCTGGAAGCAGATGCAGATTGAGAGCGCACCGAAGCCGCTGGAGCCGGAGTTGGAGCTGCGGGTGGAATGGCTCCCATCTGTAGTGCTGTGACCTGTTGCCCAGTTTGAGCTGATGCCACTTGGCAGTAGACCAGGGCTACCGTAACGTTGTCGTGCCCGTTTTTGGTGTTGCCAATTTCAATCAGCCGGGTTCCGGCGGTTGATAAATCAATCTGACCTTCTAGGATTGGCAGAATCTCTGTTTCCCAGTATTGCTCTACTCGGTCATTGTCACTCAGACCATCCGAACAGAGAAGAAAAACACCGTCTTCATCTAGAACAAAGCGCTGTACGGAGGGGTGCAGGGTTGCTGATGAACTCATGCCCAACGCCTGAACGAGAGAGCCAGCGCCGGATTGTTCCACTGCATCCCGGTAGAGGGCGTATCCGAGCCGCACCTCCCGCGAAGCAATATCATCATCTAGGGTGATCTGCCGACACCCCGTGCGAGTAATCCAGTAAGCTCGACTATCTCCCACATGAGTGATATACATTTCATGAGCGTGGGCTAACGCCATCACCAACGTAGTGCCCATGCGTTGCCGGTCGAGCCGCTGTTCCGTGTCGTTGCGCTGGCTGATAACATCATTGGCAGCACAGGCAAAGTTTTCCAATTCTAGGGTAAGAGCGGTCGGATTTAAAGGATTGGCTGGATTCGCCAGCAGATTCTGTACTCGCTCTTGGATAGTTGCAATTGCCAGATGGGAGGCGACTTCCCCGCCTTCATGTCCCCCAATACCGTCGCAGACTATTGCCAAGGGAAGGGAGGGATTGGTACTGCTTGGACTGGGGGGATAGCAGGCATCCTCATTTTGCCGACGAGTTGGCCCTGTATCGCTGCGGGTGACAATTTGATAGGTGCAAGATTGCGATGATCGCCCGATGGTTTCCATTGCCTCATCCAACAGCCTCACCAGCTGCTCTGCCGTCTGTACGGCTCCTTGGTTGAGCTGCTGACAAACTTGTTCCAAAAATTTTCCAATGGTTGGGTGTGAAGCGGCGACCCATTTAGACCAGAGTTGACCTAAGTTTTGCAGCGTTACCGGGGAGCTTCGATCCGCCTGCAATATCAATAACCGAAGGATGGAACCTTCTACTCGCAGCAGCGCTGGTGTCAACAAACTCGACCCTACATGATTGATTTGCAGGGGTTCCCACAAATTTGCCATCTGCCATAGCCAAGTCAGTTGGCGCATTGCCGAGGCGTTTTTCCAGACGCTGGTTAGTTCTGGCATGAGGGTGCCTTCCCCGTTCCCGCAGCTGTAAATCGGTACCTGCTCTAGCAGCCAAGTTTCGGCGTTACGCTGCCCTTCTGTTGGTGTCAGAAGTCCGTATAGTTGGGGAACGTGCAGCTGATAGGGAGACAGCTTGAGATAGGGCATAAGGCTATTGGATATCTCCGGCAACATTTCCGGAGACAAAGCCGGTTTGGTATCTAAAATGATGCGATCGCTTTTCAGCAAATATCGCTCAGCAATCAGATCCCCAGCTTTGTAAGCCTCTATCCCTTCACCAACTGCCCACAAGTACCGTTTGAGCAGCGGCGTGCGGCATTTCTGACAAAAGTTATGGCTCTGGGGATTAGGAGCCTGACAATTGAGATTCGAGCAGTAAAGCGTTGCCGCAGAATTGTTCATGAAGGTTATGCGCTCCCATCAGCCTGTTGTGATTTGACTTGCTGTTACCAGAAGCTACTGAGAAAGGTAGCTCTTTCTCAATTCGCCAAATCTGAGCGTTAATCTGGATTGTAGCCTCTGACACTCAATAGATTTGCGATCGGTCAATAAAACTCATTCTTCACTTACAGAATTTTCGGTTTGCTGATAATAACGCCGCATTAGTCGAGGCCAGAGTAGCAAAAAGTATGACATCCACACAAGAATGGGAATTGAGACGCCAGCCGTTATCCAAATTGTTTTGGTTAGTGTCCAAGAGGCAGTGATGACGGTAATAGTTGTCAGCAAAATAGACCAAGGCTGACACCACCAAGGTTTATACGTCCAAGGGCTTTCGGGGTCTTTTTTATACACTAGAGGTAAAAAATAATCAAGTTTCTATTTCCAGAGTTTAGCGGTTAAGGGTCTTCTCGTGCTTGAGAAACTGACACTTCGCGTTAAATTTGAATCAGACTAGGCGATGCTTTTTTAAACGTTGGGTAAAATCACTCCGGCTACCAAACTTCAACCGGGGCAGTTTAACTCCTCTTTCAACTCCTCACGAGCGAGGGGCGAAATCCTCCCCTTTCTTGGTAGAGATGGGGAGTCGAGGGTTTACATTTGTTGTCCTGCTTTGATACCGCATTGTGCCCTTTGCAGGTTCTCCGGTTTCGCCAATCAAGGATTGTTGTTCCAATTTGCTCTGTGTACTGCCACTTTCCCCAATTGCCATGCCCAAGTCCGAAGCTTATACTGCTACAGATCCACCATTTGCAGAGCTTAATTCACCTGCTAGTGCAGAAATTAAGCAATTAATTGACTCTTTAGAGGAGTCTCACCGCCTGCGTTCCAAGATGGTAAATTTGGAAACTTGGGCGCTGGCTGAAACGATGGATCATTTTCTTCCAGGGTTTTGGAGCCGCTTCTTAGAAAATCGCCGCATTGCTCTTAAGCAATTTTTGGAGCAGAAACGAGCGGCTAAATCCCAAGTTGCTGCAAATGCTCAGTCTTTGGATGGTAGCGTTATCAACTCAACTCAGCAAAATTCCTCATCTATGCAGAAACAGACAGAGAGCTGACTTACACCCACAGAAAGAGGCGATCGCACAGCCATTTCTCTAATCTAATATTAGTAACATTAAGATTCAAATCTTTAGGAGTTATATGGAAAACCCACCCAAAGATACAACCAATAGAACCACTAATCCGGGCGATAGAATTTCCGATAAACCTCAAAGCGTTGAAGAAAAAGCCGAGCAAATTGCGGTAGATGCGCCAGATATTACCGGCGACCATATCGTTGTTCCAACTTACTTTGAAGTGGAAGAACCGGACGGAGAAAAGAAGGCATTACACCATGTTAAGGATGCCGAGGAAATCTCTGATGTGATTCGCCAAGCTCGCGTTGATGAAAATGGGAATCGGATTTGGCGGTAAATTATCTGTAGTGACCAGTAATTAGTTGTTAGAAAGTTTTCTGATAATTAAACTCAACTTTTCTAACAACTAAAAAAGAATTACTCAGCCGATTGAGTGCTAACCTGAGGCAGTCCCATGCTGTAATTAAGAACGCGGCTACTCAGGTTGTAACTAATTTGTCCCTGCTGTAGCAGGCTTCTCAAAAAATGTTCCAAGTCGGAACCGATACGACGCAGATTATATTCTGTTAAATCTGCACCGTTGTAAGCTTCAACCATCTCATCGAATTTGCCATAAACCTGTTGCAGAGCGTCTTCGTTCCAATTAAATTCATTATCTGGATCGACATCCAGGGTTAATACATTGTCACTCTCGACGAGTTCGTTGTTCTTTACCTCAGCGGTATAGATCCGGATGTGGCGGGTTGTACACTTTAGGAGCATAGTCGTCAATAGTTTTTGGGTTACAGACATTAATAACTATTTTAAAGAATTGTAAAAGCGATCGCGCTTAGATTCAAAAGTTTTGAGTGTTGAAGGATTTAACTCGAAATTCAACACTCAAAATATTGCGATCGCTACCGCGTAGGAATCATCCCCGTTTGCCGAGCATAAGCGAAAATTCCCCCTGCATCAATCACTGGGCCTACATCTCCCAATGGCTGGAGAGAATAAGTTTTACCCAAAGTATGGTTAATCATCTGATTTTGTTCAAAATCAATTGAAACGTCCTGTCCCGTTTCAAATTCATCGCACAACCGCTCAGAGGATTCCCAAGGGTAAAGTTCCCCAGTAGCCGCACAATTGCGGAAAAAGATCCGAGCATAAGACTGAGCCACCACCGCTTTAACGCCGCTAGCACCCAAAGCAATCGGTGCATGTTCCCGTGAAGAACCGCAACCAAAGTTTTCCCCAGCAATAATGATGGGATACTGAGTCTTGATTTCTCCAGAAGCCACAAACTTTCCATAACGATCCGGCAATCCAATCAAGGCATAACTGCCCAATTTTTCGTACTCGTCAGGCTTGGAAGGAACCAGAGTCAGGTATTCAGCTGGGATAATTTGATCGGTATCAATGTTGTCATCCAAAACAAAAATTGCGCCGCGAATCAATGCGCCCATGATTCAGTTCCCGGTTTTTCCAATCTTCTGTTTAGCTATTTCACTTTATCATTCAAGAGCGCGACTGGCTGCTCTGCGACAGATAGCATCTCGCGATGGGAGGTGCTTGCGTGCCTCCCAAGCGCCTTAACAAAGCTTCGTAAGCGAATCTTCCGCTCAATGTAGAAAAAATATCTTCTGACAAGGACATCTTGCCACAGCAAGACCCTTGGCAATCGTCTGCGCTGCTTCATGAAACTAAGAGCAAAAAAGGCGCGATCGCAGTTGCCGGTCAATTATACTACTCTGACAGAGTCTCTTAAACAAAAAGACTGATACTCTTAAATAAAAAAAGTCAGGTTGAACTACCGGCATCATTTACTCAAACAAAATGGTTGATCCGATGGATGATATCGCCAAACAAGCTCGCCAGGGGAGCGTGGCGGCGATTATTCAAATACTCAATGACAAGCTGGCAGAGGCTGGTGTCAGAACTAGAGCCATTTTTGCCGATGGTGTCTTGCAGCTTTTGTGTGAGGCAGCTACGCCAGATCAACTCGAACAATCTAGCCTGGTACAGCGCATTCGGCAGATTCTGGAATCAATTTCACCGCGAAATATTCGTCGAGTCAATATCAACAGTCGGATTGTCCGAGAGCAACAATTACTCTGGCTAGAAGAAATTCATCGAGATCCGGAGAGTCAGTTACTTTGGGCTGAAGAAATTACCCTTGCCAAGCCGAATGTTTTTCGACTTTTAGGAGAAGATTTCAAGGGACGGAAACCTGCCAAAAAAAGTCAGCCACCATTCCCCCAGCCGTCCTCCCGGTTTGTACGGGAAAAACGCCAATTCTGGCGTGGTATTGTGGGCGGTGCCAGCTTATCGTTACTTTTACTGCTGGTAGGGTGGGCACTTTATGATTGGCTAGGGCCATTTACGATTACTCGGACGCCAGTTTCTGCGCCAAACTCTTCCCCAAAGACGACAGCGCCAGCAACCTCTTCAGCTCCTGTAGCATCAAGCACCCAAACAACTGCATTGCCTTCGTCAGATCCTTTTGCAGACGCGGTGCGACTGGCGGAACAAACGTCAATTGCGGGGAGAAATGCTCAGACTTCTGCTCAGTGGTTGGATTTGGCGGCTAAATGGCAACAAGCTTCCGATTTAATGGCTGCTGTACCCCCCTCTGATAGTCGTTACGGAACGGCTCAGGATCGGGTGGAATCTTATCGGAAAAAGAGTGAAATTGCCCAGCAGGAAGCAAAAAAAAGGCGTTCTTAAACGTCAAACATTGTTGTTCCCTAGGTTGTTCCCTAGAAAAACCGCTGAAAATCACTTCTTTAGTGAGAACCCCGTTTTATTCAAAAAATGAGCTTCTCGTTGCTCCAATGGTTTTTCTGCCGACTACCTGACATTAGACTGGCAAGACTGCGCTAGTGCTACGCCAACCCCTCCTGACTGCTCTTGTTTTAGGGATGAAACGCTTACGGAGGAAGGGGAGAAAAGAAGTTACGTCACTGTGATTTAGGCCAAGTCTGCCATTGAGCTTTATTTAAGAAAAAGCCAATTTGGTATTCAGGTTTTAGTAAATATTTCAGTGATTTCAATCACAAAAGCCCTAACTGGAAATCACAAGAATCAGGATGTATACATCATAAAGTCATTGCCGGTAGGGTCACTTAGACAGAAAGATTAGCGTCACCTGATGGCAACTGGATAAATTGGATACTGACCTTGCTGAGCAAGTCGTCTAGGAGGTGCACGATGATTCTAATTCGAGAAGTGGTTCAACAAGCTCTCAGTACTGGTTTTTTGACAGTGGAAGCAGAAGAGCTGCTCCGGGAGATGCTCCAAGGCAAATATGGCTCAGAGGATCTGAAAGCTTTTATGAGCCTACAACAAGCTGCCATGTCTGGTCAGGTGACGCAAGAGTCGCGCGTGCAGCTGGAAGAAAAAATACTGGGGCAGGCTGAGTCGTTGAAACGTTTACCCACAGAGGTACTGGTTACCACTTCTAGAAATTAGGCATTTGAACTGGTAGAAATCTAAAAAATCTGGGAACCCTAGTCTATAGAAGAGTGAGGGTGAAATCTGGTTGCCCCAGTCATGGTTGTAAAAGATTGACAGCGGATTGCTCCCGACAAACGACTGTTTTTATTGCTGCCGTGCCAACGCCTCTCCCTCTATCCAGCAGAGTGTCTTTTAACCCCTGCCTTGATGTCCTCCTAATGAAGCTCGGCTAAGATGAATGATGCACAAGCGGATATGGATGCAGCCACTGCGATCGCAACGCGGATGTCCCAAGAGTTGGTCGCAAAGCGGCACGCTAGCGTTAGTAAAGCGGCTCAGGAAGAGCTGGCGGCTGTCAAAGAGCTGCAAACAGCTGCAACCCTGATGGTAGAGCCTCTCACTTCACCGATGCCCAGTCCAGTTGAACCGGGTTTTATAGAGGAATACAAGGGCGCACTCATGCATTACCCCAGCGATCGCTGCATTCACTTAGGGCAACAGATTACTCAAATCCTTCTGACAAGCTCAGCTCCGGAAGCGGTATTGCCCAAAATTGCGGAGGTGGTGGGAAGGAGTTTGCAGGCAGACGCTTGTTTTATAAAAGCGATCGCGAGCCATCAGGCGACGCCACAGGCTGCTTTTTGGTATGCAGAGGCATTTTCAGGGTCTAACGGAACATCCAACGTGGCGGAGGTGGGAACCGTTGAGTTTAAGAGCGTGCGTCCTCTGTCCTCGAAAGGATGGATGCAAGAAAATGCCGTGCTAGAAGAGATCCTAAGCGATCGCCAACCTGTAGCGATTTCGGATACTCAGGCAATTGAAACTGGACGTGCCTGGGAAGATCCGGTACGTGCCGTGCTGGGAATTCAAACCCAATTTCAATCTTCAGCAAATGGGGTGATTGTCGTCGGGCGATCGCAACCCGGCGATTGGACAGAGATTGAAAAAGAATTGTTGAAAGCTGTGTCAGACTCAGTTGCGATCGCCATTTCTCAAGTCCAACTCCAGCGACAGGTGCGTATCGCCGCCCAATACCAAATCCTGATCAACCAGCTGACCTTGGCAATTCGAGCAGGCAAAGACGTGAATCAGATTCTCCAACTCGCGCTTGCCGGTACAGCTCAAGCTTTCCAAGTTCACCGTGGCTTTATTCTACTGTTGAAATACGTCGCTCCCCCGTTGAAAAACCGTTCTTTAAAGCAGATTCCTAAAGCGAAAGTTACGGTAGTTTGCGAATGGTCTTCCCAAAGCAACAGCGAACAACCAGCAATTAAAGAAACAACCGCTTCTGTTTTACCTTCTTGGTTAAACCATTCTTTTGCTCTATCGGAGTGTCACTGGTGCCAACAAGTCTTCATGCAGTCGCCTGAGCTATTGGCGATCGCGAATCAAGCGGATCTCGCTACCAGCAACCCAGCAGACACCTCTGCCAGCCAATCCTCCGACCTGTTTAAAGAAGCCATGCCTGCTCTGCTGATGGTTCCCCTGGAAAGCCAAGGTACCGTGTTAGGGTTCCTGGTGCTACAGCATCATCAGCCTCGTTCCTGGCAATCTGAGGAATTAGAGTTAGTAAAATTAGTCAGCGCTCAGGCGAGTACAGCAATCATTCAAACGCAATCATTACGCCAAGTGCAAGCTCTTGTCGAGGAGCGTACCGCCCAGCTGCAAGGCAGTATGGAAGTGCAGGCAAAGTTGTACGAAAAAACTCGCCAACAACTCGATCAGTTGCGGCAACTCAATCAAGTGAAGGATGAATTCATCAGCAACCTGAGCCATGAGTTGAACACACCGCTCACCACGATGAAGCTAGCGATTCGGATGTTACGTCAAGCCGAACAGTCGCCAGAAAGTCGTGCTAAGTATCTGCAAATGCTGGATGAGCAGTGTACTCGAGAAATTGATTTGATCGCGGACTTGCTCGCTCTCCAGAAACTGGAGTCGAAGAAATCTTCAATTCATCTGCAAAAGATAGACCTCAAGCAGGTTATTCAAGAGTTAGTTGAGCCGTTTGAGCAGAAATGGGTGGATAAAGGATTAACGCTAGCAGTAGAGTTACCCAAGCGATCGCTAATGCTTCAGACTGACACGGATAGCCTCAATCGCATACTGCATGAGCTTTTGACCAATGCTGGCAAATATTCTGAGCCAGATTCTACCGTTCATTTACGTGCTGCTCACGAGATTAATCCGCAAGGGAATCAGATTGTTCTTTACTTGAGCAATAATGGTCCTGGCATCTCGCCAGCAGAAATGGGGTATATCTTTGATAAATTCCGCCGGGGTAAAGGCATCACCGAACAAGCAATTCAAGGCACTGGGTTGGGTCTAGCTCTGGTAAAGTCTTTAGTACAGCACCTCAATGGTGCGATCGCTGTCTCTAGTTGTTCTACTGAAGATACTCACGCTTGCGAAACCTGCTTCACGCTCACCTTGCCTCAGTCTTTTGACAGCACTCAAGTCTGAAGCCAGAAACTAGACAACCAGACGCCAAATCTGAGAATTTATAAGCTGTTGCACGTTTAACTTGCATATTCTGAAAATAGGGGAAAAGTGGTGAATTCCTCTCTTCTGTTCTTGTAGCAGTTCAGACTGGCTTGCTTCGAGATTTCACGGCTTACTAATTCTTGTAAGGGCTTACCTGCCAAGCACCCCGATTCTGACTCCTGACTTTATTAAGGGATGATATGCTCGCAAAAGCTCCACTAAAACCCCTACGTTGGCAACGAACGAAATATACTGCCCTTGCTCGTCAACTAGACATTTTTGGAGCAGCAGCAGAGTGGGTGTTTTATTTATGGTGGGATAATATCTTTAGAAATACTTCCCCTTTACATAAAAAGCGTCGGGCACAGTGGTTAGTTGAAACTTTACTAGATTTAGGTCCCACTTTTATTAAGATTGGGCAGGCATTATCTACCCGCGCAGATTTGCTGCCTCTAGAATATGTAGAAGCGTTGGGGCAGCTACAGGATCGGGTTCCGGAATTTAGTGCCGAGCAAGCAGTCGCGCTGATTGAATTGGAACTTAGTAATTCAATTCATGCTCTGTATCGGGAATTCGATCGTTTTCCGATTGCTGCGGCTAGTTTAGGGCAAGTCCACAAAGCACGGCTGCATACGGGTGAAGATGTCGTTGTCAAAGTACAACGTCCGGGATTAGAAAGGTTATTTAAATTAGATTTTCAAGCTTTGGGTAGGCTTGTCCGTTTTTCGCGGCGCTATATGCCTTGGACAAGAAAATATGAATTAGAAGCAATTTATAGCGAATTCTTTAATCTTCTTTATCAAGAGATTGATTATATTCAAGAAGGTAAAAATGCCGAACGTTTTGCTGCCAATTTCCTCGGTTATCCCCGGATTCTGATTCCGAAAGTTTACTGGCGTTACACAACCACCAAAATTTTAACTGTAGAATATTTACCTGGAATCAAAGTAAGCGATCGCAAAACTATTGAAGCCTGTGGGTTAGACCCGAAAAGAATCAACCAACTAGGAATTTGTTGTTATTTAAAACAACTTTTGCAAGATGGCTTTTTCCAGGCAGATCCCCACCCTGGAAACATGGCAGTAAGCCAGAATGGCAGCTTAATCTTTTATGACTTTGGCATGATGGCAGAACTCAAGTCCATTGCCAAGGATCAAATGATTAGGACATTTTTTGCCGTCCTAAAAAAGGATACAGACGAGGTATTAGATACCTTGATTGATATGGGTTTAGTGGTGCCTGTCGCGGATATGACTCCGGTACGGAGATTATTAACTTTTATCTTAGATAAATTCACTGAAAAACCAATTGATGTCAAAGCTTTTAGTGAAATGAGTACGGAAGTTTATGCCATGTTTGAGCAGCAACCCTTTCGCTTGCCTGCCCAGATGACGTTTATTTTGAAGGCTTTAACCACACTCGATGGGATCGCTAGGACACTCGATCCTGAATATAATCCAGTAGCAGCGGCTCAACCCTTTATTAAAAGTATCACTGTCTCTCAAGCCAAAGGAAACTTAATCGGGGAACTTGCCCGACAAGCCAAGAATTTTATTGGTTATAAATTGCGACAACCAAAAGCTTCGGAAATTTTAATCCGGCGCTTAGAAGAACGAATTGAACAGGGAGAGTTACAACTGCGAGTGCGAACCCTTGAAAGCGATCGCATCCTCAAACGGATTAATTTAGCCCTAAAAAGCCTAGTTTATGCCTGTTTAACAGGTTTTACCCTCCTGTCGGCGGCAGTGCTGCTGGCGCTACCTTCCTATAGTAGTTGGGCGATCGCTATTTTTGGTTTATCAGGTCTATGGTTCTTGGTGTTGCTACGCTCTTTATTCAATTTAGGCTTGAAAGAAAAAATAGACAAACTCACTGAAAAATAGCTGTTAGCCGTTCGTTCTTTTCTCATCTAGTAACGATGAGAATTTATTCCCTTAAATTAAAAAGGGAAAAGGCAAGAAAAACTTCTTGCCTTTTCCCTTTTGATACCCCCAGGGGAATTCGAATCCCCGTCGCCTCCGTGAAAGGGAGGTGTCCTAGGCCTCTAGACGATGGGGGCCTGCTCCGTTGCACTTTTATTAATTTAGCCAATTGAAAAGCTTTTGTCAACACCTAAACGAAAAAAATTTGAGCGGGGAGTTAAGACAGGCAATTTCGGAGTTTTGGGGCAGGAGGAGCGCGATCGCGTTAGGCTAGTGGCTGGGTAAGCAGCCAGGGTATGCGGCAATAATTTGCCGTCCCGCGATCGCGGGACGCGACCAATCGGGACGTAATTTTAGTGAAAAGCCCGATCGCGTCAGCTAGAGCTGCTAGAACAATAGTAGTCTTTAATTTCTATCTCCTCACATTCCATGCTGACCCATCACCGCAGACCTGTCTGCCTATCACTTGTATCTACTGATATGCCGGTTTGGTCTACCATTGAAACCGCTGCTACCTTATATCAAAAAGACAAACAGCGCTTTCATCTGCTGCTCACGGAACCAGAAATCCGGGATTGGGAACGCTCTGATGAAGCGCCCACTGTTGCTAAAGACCAACCGCCAGAAACTCCCAGACTTTTGTGGTTGGAAATTTCCCCTTCTAGGGTGATCATGACCATGCAGGGAAACGGCAAGTTGAGTTATCGCCATCTCTGGGAACGAGGAATTTATGGTCTTAGCCGCTATTGGTTACATAGCGAGTCCTTAGCCGCGCATGGACAGGTGCGTCTGCGAAACTTTACCAAAAGTTTGACTCTAGAAGGGCGTCTCTTGCCAGAACATCTGCGGCTGGAATATGAATTATGGTCCGAAAAAGTCCAGTTGGGGAGCTATATCCTGAATCTGGAGATTCATCATTAGTCATCCGTCCTTAGTTGAGGAGCCGCAACTAAGGACGGATGACTAATGACTTCAGACTTTTAAAAAGTAAACGTTGTTCGGATGGTGCCAATCACCAGATCGTCATTAGCCGCATTATGATCGGGAGCAGTGAGCCAGATAATCCCCGGTGTTATCGCGATGTTATCCGTCACCTGGTACTGATAGAACGCTTCTAGGTGCAATGAAGTATCTGAATCCTGAATGCCCAACTGGCTAAGGCTATTAGCCCGATTTGTCACCTTTGGTTCCATGCCAACAATCACACCTGCCAAATTGCCGGTTTTTCCCAAGTCAGGAAATGCCAACGTTAAAGCCCAGTTCCAGATGTTGGCATCTCCCAGGGCGATCGCCCTCGCCGCCGTGTAGCCAACCCATCCTCCGACGACAAACCGGGGACTAATCTGAAAAGAGGCTTCTACACTGTAGGAATTGCTAACCACTGGAAACCCTAACGGATTTAACTGATTATTCAGGTTGGCGTCATTGCTGCCAGTTTGCAGGTCATTTTTATAAGCGTGAACATAAGTTAATCCAATGCTGGCGCGATCGCTGGGTTTAAATAATACTTGCGCTAGTGCTCCATAAGAACCATTGAACAATCCGTTTCCAGATTCCGGAGTATCAGCGTCCCCGGCTAAATAGCCTAAGCTCAGTTCCAGTTTTTCGTTGAAAGCGTGCCGAATCCCAATACCTGCCCCCTCAACCAGGTAGTAAATGGAAGGACGGGTTCCGAAGCGAGATAAGGCACCGCTGCCACCGTCGCCATCCAGGTAAGGGTTGACGGTATTCGTAAAGTTTTCTGCATCAGCGGCATTAGCAGCAACCACGACTTCTGTATTCTTGCCGACGGGGAACTGGTAAAGCAGCTCATCAATCACGACATCACTGCTAGTATCGCCCGTAAAAAACAGGTCGCCTTCGGGAGTAAGGGTACGTTCGGAAAGCGAACCCAATCCTTCAGCTTGCAGTCGAGTTCTCAGGATATCTCGACCTGTAAAGCTAGTTTCTAAGTTTAGGCGCGTCCGATGCCCAAAGATTGCCACGTCATCGATCGGCTTGCCATCAGCATTTTCCCCAGTTGCAACGCCTGCAACCCCAAAAATCGCTTCCCCAGCAAGTTTGGTCGTGGTGGAAAATCCAATCAGTTTCAGTTCCTCAGTCCGCGCTGTTAGTTCATCGACTTTCCCGCGCAGCAAGGCGAGTTCAAGGGTATATTCTTCTTTTAAACGCTCCAATATCACTAAGTCTTCTTTAGCAATGGCGTCTCCGTTCGCCACAGGCAGTACCTGGCTAATTCGGTTGAGGGCAAGATTTAGGGCAGCAGCGAATTCATAGCGGCTCAAGGCTCGATTGCCCCGAAAGGTGCCATCGGGATAGCCAGCAATGACCCCATATCGCTCTACTAAAGACCGTAGCGCCTCATACGCCCAGTCACCTGGTTGAACATCCTTTAGCTGGGAAACGTTGGTGACTTGGTTCATGCGGTCATCAACAGAGTCTTCCTGCGCCGAGTCTGGCTGAGCGTAGCCATCAATTTGTTCTAAAACGCTGGATGATGACTCCGGGGGGTCATCGACGGGCATAACAACTTCTGGAGTGTCAACAGGAACGGGATTTTCTGGCGTTGTCGGAATTTCAGACGCGATCGCTTTCCCACTGACAATCAGGATTGCTCCTAAAACTGCTGAGCTTAGCCACTGAGAATTCCTGAGGATTTTGCACATCTCTACTCTTCACACCACTTAAGCTTCTTCCCCATTGTTCATTGTCAAATGCTTTCTAACATGACAACAGAGAAGATTTGTTTTATTTCAGCCAGAGTGTTCCGTCGTTGAAATTTCAGACGCGATCGCATCCGATGAAACAACCAGAATCATTGCGATCGCAAGCAGGAATCGCTGCTAAAACAAAGAGTAGAAGCACTACTCTATAAAATCACCATGACACCGAAAACAACGCGCCGTGCTTTCTTAGCCACTAGCATAGCTGTAGCAGGAGGAATTGTCGGCACTGCGGCGTTGAAAGAAGAGCGGACGCCTGCGGAGTCATCTCCAACGCCGGTGACAGCAACCATACCGGAACGGGAATTGGGAAGTACTGGGGTGCGTCTCCCGATTCTCGGTTTAGGGGGTGCTGGACAGACACCATTATCCTGGGAAAATTCGGAAGAGAAAGCGATCGCGCTCGTTCAAAAAGCTTTAGATTTGGGCATTCGTCACTTTGATACAGGGGCAAGCTATGGCCCTAGCGAAGACTATCTAGGAAAAGTGCTACCTGCACATCGAAGTAAGTTATTCCTGAGTAGTAAGACGGCTATCCGCGACCGAGATGGGGCTTGGCGAGAGTTGGAGCGCAGTCTCAAACGTCTGAATACAGATTACCTTGACCTATGGCAACTCCATCATGTCTCTTTTGAGCAAGAACTAGACGAAATTTTTGGGCGCAACGGTGCAATTCAGGCTTTGGAAGAGGCAAAACAGCAAAAGCTGGTGCGTTTCGTTGGCATTACTGGGCACCACGAACCGGCAATCATTGCTGAAGGCTTGCGCCGTTATGCCTTTGACACAACACTTATTCCCGTAAATGCTGCCGATAAACACCATCCGCGTCCGTTTATCCCGGCGGTGCTACCCGTGGCGCGTGAGAAAAAGCTGGGCGTCATTGCCATGAAGGTTCCTGCTTATGGGCGTCTATTTAAGCCGGGAGTGTTGGAGGGAATGCATCAAGCGTTGGGATATTCGCTGTCAGTCCCAGGTGTACATTGTGCAGTCATCGCCGCTGAAAATCCTACACAGTTAGAGTCAAATGTCAAGGTAGCCCAGGCATTCCAACCACTTGCTGAGAGAGCGATCGCAGAAATTGAGCAACGCACGGCTGCTGCTTGGGAGGATAATACTTTCTTCCGGGCTTGGACTTGATTGTTTTAACCGCAAAGGACGCAGAAAAATTCGCCCTCACGACGATTACCGAACCTCACTATCGAAAAAACGGCGATGAAAGTCGCACGACGCCTTAATGCTATATATGCACTGTCAAAACTAGGCAAGCAATTTTACTAACGTTTATCTTGATTTACTTATTGAGAATAATTGACAATAAATGAACAGAGTTTTATACTCTTCTGGAATTATTTACAAACTTTCCTCAATTGATCGGCGCGAACCGTCGATCGTGCCATGCCGAAGAACCCACTACTATTACTACAACAAGGAAAACCTTTGAGCCGCCGCAAACTGCTGGCACTAGGATTAGCAGGAGTCGGTGTGACTGGTGCAGCGTTAGCCGGAGGTAATGCTTTACGCTTGGCTTTACCCGCTCTCAATAAAAAACGAACGCTCCCAGCAAGAGTGCCACCAGTTGCCAGCGATACACCCGCCGATCCGAGTGGCTTAAACCCCATGAGGGTGTTGCGGGATTTTGATTATGGCACGATTAAGCAGGAAAATGGACGCACAATCCGGGAATTTCGGATTGTTGCGGAGAATTCCATGCTACAGCTCAATAGTGCGGTTTCTTTTAACACCTGGACTTTCAACAATCGCGTACCAGGGCCAACATTACGGGCAAAAGAAGGCGATCGCATTCGCGTTCTTTTCCTCAATCAAGGTGGACATTCCCACTCGATGCACTTTCATGGCTTCCACCGTTCTGAGATGGATGGAGTGCGTCCGGTGCGCCACGGAGCCGCAACGATTTATGAGTTTGACGCAGAACCGTTTGGCGTGCATCTGTACCACTGTCACACGGAGCCTGTGACGCGGCATATTAGCAAAGGTCTGTACGGAATGTTTATCATCGACCCTCCTGAGGCTCGTCCACCAGCAGATGAGATGGTGTTGATGATGGCTGGCTATGACATCGATGAGGATCGGAAAAATGAACTTTATGCCTTTAATGGTCTGCCTGACTATTACATGATGCACCCGATCCCGATTTACCAGAATCAACTGATTCGCCTATACGTTCTGAACATGATTGAGTTCGATGTAGCGGCGACGTTTCACCTACACGCCAATATGTTTCAGGTGTATCGCACTGGGCGCACTCTAACTCCCAGCGAAGAAACAGATGTCATCACGATGGGTACCGCTGAGCGGCATATCCTAGAATTTTCCTTCCGGTACCCGGGGAAATATATGTTTCATCCCCATCAGGATGAGATGGCAGAACACGGTTGTATGGGTCAGTTTGAAGTAATGGGTTCCGCTTAGTAGAAATTTTCGCAAAAAGTAGTTGATATAGTTTTGCAACTACTAGATAATAAACCCCGGAATCTGAATAAAAAAAATGTCTCAAAACTCTTCAATGATGCCTTCTTTTCGGTCTTTATCTTTTATCGTGGCGATCGCTGGTTTAATCGCTCTTACCAGCTGTGGGAATGCCCCAACCACCGACAACACCGCATCCCCAGCAGCGAGTCCCTCGACCGCAGCTTCTTCCCCTGCAAGTACCACAGAAACGGCTGCTCACAATCACAGTAGTGGTAAGCAAATCAACATTAACACGGCTATTCTCTCCGAGTTAGACAAATTAGAAGCAAAATTAGGCATTCCAGCACTGTCTAATAAAATTCAAGCAAGTCGTCCCTACGGCAGTCCTGAGGAATTAGTCACCAAAAAAGTAATTAGCCAGGAGCAATATGACCAAGTGAAAGACATGGTCACGATTCAGGATGTGGTGCTAACTGGGGAAGCCAAAGACGTTGATTATATGACCAAGTTAGGCTTAATGAAAGGTCATCTCTTGGTTGCCAGAGAACTTCTGGATCAACAAAAACCCGACCAAGCCGAACCTCATATTGGACACCCGGTAGAAGAAATCTACGTGGATGTAGAAGACCAACTCAAGGAACGCAACGTCAAAGAATTTAAGACAACTTTGATTAGCCTGCAAGATTTAATAAAGTCCAAACCCAAGGATGCCAGCGTGAAAACAAGTTTCGCTCAGTCCACAGAGGCTGTGGACGCGGCAATTCAGGCTTTACCCGAAACCCAACGCCAGTCTCCAAAATTTGTGCTACAGACGATCAACGGGTTGCTGGATGCGGCGAATGCAGAATATGGAGCCGCGATCGCTAACGGCAAAATCTCCGCTGCGATTGAGTATCAAGACTCGCGGGGGTTTGTTAACTACGCCGACACTTTGTATAAAGGGATCGCCGATAAAATGGTTAAAGAAAATCCGGAAGCCCACAAAGCGATCGCAGACAGCATGACCCAGTTGAAAACTGCTTGGCCCTCCGCCATTCCCCCGGCTGCACCCGTAAAGACTCCGGAGGAAGTAAACCAGCTAATCAAGACAATTGAGAAGAACGCTCAAGCTGCGATCGCGAAGAGTTAACCAATCTAGGACATCACCGAAAGCATGAAAGAGCTTGACCAAAAAAAGACTATTGACCTGCTGAACACAATCATGGAATTTGAGCTGGCAGGAGTGGTGCGTTATACCCATTATTCCTTGATGGTAATTGGCCCCAATCGAATTCCGATTGTGGAATTTTTCAAATTGCAGGCAACTGAGTCTTTGACCCATGCCCAACAAGCGGGAGAAATTCTGACAGGTTTAGAGGGACATCCCAGCCTACGAATTGCTCCCATTGAGGAAACCTATAAACATTCGGTGCAGGACATTTTGCGGGAAAGCTTCAATCATGAAAAGAAAGCGTTAGACCTCTATAAAACCTTGCTAGACACTGTTGCCGATGCCAGCATTTACTTGGAAGAATTTGCCCGCACGATGATTGGCACCGAAGAAATGCACACCATAGAAATCAAAAAGATGTTGCGCGACTTTAGCTAATGGGTAATGGGTAAGCAGAATTTTGAGTTTTAAATATTGAGCTTTGAGCTAGAAGAAAGTTCTAATTACGGTTCTCGGTTATGTGAGGTACATTCTCAAAACTGAAAAGCTTGATAATCGTGAATTTTGGCGTACCTCACTGGTGCAATAACCGCGATCGCTCAAAACTCAAAACTCAGATGAGATAAACTCTTGCCTCTACAACTTTTTCCCAATTGCTTACTACCAATTACCAATCGTCATGGATTTTAGTTCTGCGCTACCTACCTTTGCGATCACCCTCCGCGAAGGCGTTGAAGCCGCCCTCGTTGTGGGGATCGTGCTGGCTTGCTTGAAAAAAGCCAAGCAGAGTTCCCTGAATCCTTGGGTTTATGCGGGTGTTGGGGCTGGGCTTGCCGCCAGTGCCGTAGTAGGCGTTCTGTTAGCCTGGATAGCTCAAGCACTCTCGAAATCCAATCAACCCTTTGCACCCGTGCTGGAGCCACTTCTGGAGGGTGTATTTAGTGTAATCGCGATCGCGATGCTCAGCTGGATGCTCATCTGGATGACTCAACAGGCACGCTCGATGAAAGCATCTGTCGAAGGAGCCGTTACATCGGCTCTGAGGCAAAAAGGGGGTTCTGGTTGGGGTATTTTCAGCCTAATTTTCATCGCAGTTCTGCGGGAAGGTTTTGAAACGGTTCTCTTTATCCTTGCCAAATTTCAACAAGGTTTAATTCCAGCTTTGGGTGCCTTGGCTGGCTTGGGAGTTGCGGCTGGGATTGGTGTTGCTTTATTCAAGTGGGGAATTCGGATTAATATCCGCCTATTTTTCCAGGTGATGGGCGTTTTATTGATCCTAGTTGTTGCAGGTTTAGTCGTATCCTCGTTGAGCCATTTTGACTCAGCGATTGCTACATTAGCTCAAATGGATCGGAAGTCAGAAGCTTTGTGTTTCTACTACGAACGGTTTGCTAAAAATCCCTCTTGTATTTTGGGACCAATCGTTTGGAATACGACCCAAATTTTTCCCGATGACAAGTTTCCTGGCCTACTTTTTAGCGCCTTGTTCGGATATACCGATAAGCTCTACGTCGTTCAAGCAGTCAGTTACCTGCTGTTTTTGCTGACTATTGGGGGCATTTATTTCCGCAGTATTACCGGACGCACCAGTGTAGCCGCGGCAAATGGTAAATCGGCACAAAAACCGATTAGCTATCGGCAAGAATAGCGCCAATTGCAAGATTCTAGAGATTGGTATAGAGGTAGTCATAGAAAAACCCGTTTTCTTCTCAGAAAACGGGTTTTTCTATTTTCGGATTGTTTTAGCGACATACCGATTGTCCCACCGCTTCAGGGTGACAGGAACAATACGTCCTTTGCAAAAATGAGCGATCGCCAGTTGCTAAGCAGGAAAGTTTAGCCCTAGAAAAGAAATTGCTACCCTCTTTAGTCACATAAAGGTTAGCTTATCTCTCTTGCTCAACTCTGAAGTGCTTTGGCAGCAGGACAAAAGCATTAAACTCTGGCAGATGCACAGGAGAATTCTTAAGCACTACCTGTGAAGGCGACTTCTGGAAATTTTGCCTGAGCATCAGACATAGAACGGCGTTTGCCTTCTTCTTGCCAGTAGTTAATCACTTCTGTTGCTTTGTTGAGCAACGCGACGCGCTCTTGATCGGTAATCCAATGCTTGGCTTCCAACTCATTTTTTAGCTGTTCCCAAGCATCGTTCCGAGGCCAAAAAAAGTAAGATGTCAGAGGGCTGGTGCCTTTGCCTACTACTTGGTCAACCGCTAGTGCTACGTTCTCTTCCAGCCAGAGAACCTTTAAAATAAACCTCGACAATCACACCTCCAGGGAAGTCCCAGGCTTGTTGAATACTGTACAAACGATTATTTTACACCTAGGCGATCGTGGATAGCTATGTGTTTGCTCATCGAATATTTTAATTGGGATTGGGAGATGCTTTGCAGTGGTTCAAGAATCTAGTTGCCTAAGTTTAGTCGTTTTCGATATTGACGGTGTAGTGCGAGATGTTGGGGGATCTTACCGACGGGCGCTAGCTGATACTGTGGAGCAGTTTACGGAGGGTGCTTACCGACCAACCCCAGAGGAAATTGACCATCTGAAGTTGGAAGGGATGTGGAATAACGATTGGGAGGCATCCCAAGAATTGGTCTATCGTTACTTTGAAAGCGCTGGACAGAAAAGATCGCAACTAAGCCTTGATTATGACGTTTTGGTTGCTTTTTTCCAATCGCGGTATCGTGGGCCAGATCCACACCATTGGACGGGTTATATCTGCGATGAACCGCTGCTATTACAGCCGAGCTATCTAGAGCAATTGACAGCAGCTGGAATTCCCTGGGGCTTTTTTAGTGGTGCTACCCGTGGATCGGCTAATTATGTCTTAGAGCAACGCTTGGGTTTAAAGTCGCCGTTGCTCATTGCGATGGAAGATGCTCCGGGTAAACCTGACCCAACAGGGCTGTTTGCGGCAGTACAAGCGATGGAAGAAAGATCGTCGGTTCCCCCCTCAACCCCGGTTATTTATGTGGGAGATACGGTTGCTGACATTTACACGATAGAAAAGGCGCGATCGCTTAGCGTCTCCCCAGGAGAATCGCTCCACCCTGACCGTCGTTGGATTGCAGTGGGCATTTTGCCACCCCACGTTCAGGAAAACCAGCAACAAAGGGATGCTTATGCAAATGCTCTCAAGGCTGCTGGTGCTGCTGCGATTTTCAGCAATGTACAGGAGTTGACACCCGTGCAGATTTTACAACTGGTCAATTCACCAGAATGAGCGAATCGTGTAGCAGCGGGCGAGTGGGTATTGCCTCATACGAATGGGTGAGCGGTTAAGGTGAGTTTAAATACACCTAGCAGGGCGAAGGGGAAGCGGGGCTGCCATCAGTAGATTGGAACAGTAGAAACAACACTTCCCAGGAAAATTCATCATGCAGTCAACCAATCAATTTGAAGCCATGACTCCTCAAGCCGCTGCTACCAATGCGATTAAAAAGCCAGTTCTGCGTAGAGGTTCCCGCGATCGCGCAGTGGTAGAACTCCAACAACTACTCGCTCATTGGGGCTATTATGCCACTCCTTTCGATGATGTGTTTGACCTCCCCGTCGAAAATGCCGTGAAAGCTTTTCAACACCGCGTCTTTCTAGTAGAAGATGGGATTGTTGGCGCTAAGACGTGGCAAGCTCTTTACTCTGGTGCCCCCGTTGATATGCCGGAACTGAGACTAGGTAGCCGTGGTGAAGCAGTGAAAACCCTTCAGAAAGTCCTACAGTTGATTCCCGATGGTATATTTGGGTCAATTACCCAGAATACTGTGAAAAGCTTCCAAAGCTCCCGTGGCTTGGTAGCGGATGGAATTGTCGCTTCTCGCACTTGGTTTGAGTTGAGCAAGCTACCTCACTAAGAAGTTGTTGCATCGGGATGTGGTGGCGCTCCTTTTTTACCCGCATCCCTCGCACCGAATTGGAACTTTCAACCAGCGCGATCGCTCTAGAAGTCTTAGGGCCATCGCTGTGCTTTTCGCGCTGGTTGTTTAATCAGGAGTTTGAACTGTGCAGAAAATCGATAAATTTTTACTCAGAATGCAGCTTCTGACCGCAGAGAGTGTGCGGAGCGGGTATCGCCATCTATATTAAGAAACGACCTGTAAAATTCTGCAATTACTGCCCATATTTCAGCAGATGTGCAAAATTTCTTCCCATTCGTCTGTTATTTTTATGTTTTCTGCTCAAACTAGGACTTTAGTCGGTACGATAGGCGCGATCGCCACAGTGATGGCTACGAGCGTTATAATTCCACCCAGCAACATCAAGGCATACGCAGCTCCAATTGATGCTTCTGTTGCAGTAGCGAACTTAAACGCTTGGGAAAACGCTCAACTAGAACGCACCCTCAGAGGGCATTCAAATTGGGTAAATGCTGTCGCCATTAGCCCTGATGGAACAACTTTAGCCAGTGGCAGTTCTGACAACACGATCAAACTTTGGAATCTTTCCAGCGGACAAGAAATTGGCACCCTTACCGGGCATTTCAAACCAATTTTCACAATTGCATATAGCCCCAATGGGCAGCTTCTTGCTAGCGGATCTCAGGATAATACAATCAAAATCTGGAATCTTGCTACAGGTCAAGTAATCCGCACTCTCAGGGGGCATTCTAGCTCCATTGATTCGGTCGTTTTCAGTCCTGACGGGCAGTTTATTGCCAGTGGGGGTAAGGACGACACGATCAAGATTTGGAATCTGACTTCCGGCGAGCAAATTTTAAGCCTCACAGGTCATGCTAATGGGATTGATGTTGTTGCCTTTACCCCAGATGGGCAGACCCTCGTGAGTGGTTCTGAGGACAAAACCATCAAAGTTTGGGATCTCTCTACAGGTCAAGTCATCCGCACCCTTAGAAAACATACAAATGCGGTTCATTCCTTGGCAATTACCCCAGATGGACAGACACTTATAAGTGGGGGTTTTGACAAAACTATCTATTTTTGGGACATGACCACATGGCAGCTCAAAGGTCGCCTGAGAGGGCATGCAGACATGGTTTATGCAGTTGCTATTAGTTCGGATGGACAGTTTCTCGCTAGTGGTAGCGAAGATAGAACAATTAAAATTTGGAGCCTAAAAACTGGGAAACAAATTACAACGCTGACGGGTGATTCTAGCGCAATTTATTCCCTCTCTATCAGCCAAGATGGACAGACGATTGCAACGGGTAGTTATGACAAAAACATCCGAATTTGGCGAACGCAGGGACTTTAAATTGAATAGCTAAAAACTAAAATCTGGGCTAAAAGCTTAAACCCATTGAAGCGAGTTTTAGCTTCCCCAGGAAACTTTTAGCTTGACCAATGCTATAAATGTCGCTCGTTGACGTGCATCTTGAATCGTCACACTTGAGATGCATACCTGCAAAAAAAAGGCTTAAGCATTATGCTTAAGCCTTTTTAAATTTAATACGAGTAACTGAAACTAATTGCGCTTACAAATTACTCAGCCCTTTTTGTCTCAGCTTTTTCAAGGAAAAACTAAAAAGGTTTAGTTTCTAAAGCTTAGTAGCGGCGAGAAAAGCTGTTGTTTCCGCGACCACCACCACCAGACGGGCCTCTATCTTCTTTGGGCTTCGCCTTGTTAACTTTCAAGTCGCGACCCATCCATTCAGCACCATCAAGCGCTTCAATGGCAGCTGTTTCTTCAGCTTCTGTACCCATTTCTACGAAACCAAAGCCACGTAGACGACCTGTTTCCCGGTCAGTGGGTAGCTGGACGCGCTTTACAGAACCATATTCTGCAAAAACCCCAGTCAGGTCTTCTTGCGTAACTTCGTAGGATAGATTGCCTACATAAATAGACATAGATTGTCTCCAAAATCAAGGGGGTGTAGAGATTTGAATTTCGGAGAGAAGCCTGTCAAGACCAAAAGGAAAACACCTATCAATACTATAAACAAACACTGCAACCGAATTTATTCTCACCTATTACGGTAGCACAACAGATTCTGGAATGGGGCTTTTGGTATCTAAGTTTTCTCCAACTAATCTTTAAACTTTGACCGAGTATAGCTTCTAGCTAATTTCCCGGATTCAGAAAAGTCCGAGCGATCGCTTTCCTTGCCTTTGCATACTTCTAAGAAATTTGCAACGGTAACGTTACATAAATTTTCTAATTCTGGGCACACAAGTAAATCAACAACGTCTCAGTGTAAAACAACACATTTTTGTAGTGTGCGTTGTTTCCCAATTTACTAAAATGACAAATCAGCAAATTTCCGCTAAGGTTTTCACGGCGCTGATCGTGGTGGCAACGATTGGCGTTTCTGCAATGCCTATGTTTAAAGCAGTATCTCAGCCGCCTGTCATTCCCTCCACCTTAACGGCTCAAACACCCACCAACACTTGGCAAAATGTGCGACCGTTTCGCACCATCGAGGCTCATTCAGGGAGCGTGGGAGCGATCGCGATCGCTCCCAACGGACAGCTAATGGTTAGTGGTAGCGATGATGGCACGATCAAAGTATGGAATCCGAAAACGGGTCAACCAATTCGCACCCTAACTGGTCATACTGACACCATTTGGGCACTTGCGATTAGTCCTAATGGGCAAACCCTCGCCAGCAGTAGCGCGACCAACGATGGCTCGCTAAAACTGTGGAATTTAAAAACTGGCAAGGTAATCCGGACTATCACGCGGGATTGGTACGTTAAATCTCTCGCCTTTAGCCCAGATGGAGAGCGCCTTGCGATTGGTAGCTGGAACACGACTGCACGGAACGCAGAGATTGAAGTGTGGAATGCACGCACGGGTAAATCGATCTATAGCTTCCAGGGATCTCCTCAGTCGAATTTAATGGTCGCCTTTAGTCCCGATGGAAAAACTCTCGCTAGTGGGAATGAAGACAGTACGATCCAACTATGGGATCTTAGGTCAGGCAAACCCATTCGCACCATCAACAATGGAGAGGCTGTCAGAGCGATCGCTTTTGGTCGAGATAGCAAAACCCTTGTCAGCGAGACTTATAACCAAATCGTCAAAATCTGGAATCTGCAAACCGGCGAACTCATCTCTACACCGATTAAGGATTCAGGCACCGTTTTCGTGAATGCTGTTGCTTTGCATCCAAATAATCGGATACTTGCAAGTGCATTAGGCGGATCGGAAGGCAGTTTAAACTTAGTTGATTTGCAAACTGGTAATATAATCAATCCTTTTACAGGGTCTTTTAACGTTATCTCCTCACTCGCATTCACCCCGAACGGGCAGACTCTTGTTAGTGGTAATTTTGACGGAACAATTACCTTCTGGGAACCCCAATAGTTATACTTTTTCACTTTTGCCTGAAGTGAGATTGGCATCGCTTCAGGCTCTATTTCCCTTCTCTTGCGTAGGAAAAGCCCGACTCTAGACACATTGGTTAAGAATGTTATCTGCGACCTTCTCTTAGCTCCCAATAAATTGGGGGTTGGAGGGATCGAAACGTAATGCAAATCACGTCAGATCCCCCTAGCATCCAATTTATTAAGAGGAGAAACTCCCTATCGCTGCATTTGCTGTTCCAACAGTTTCTGCGCTCTCGGCTTGTAAATTAAATAGAACAACGCCTCAATGTAACGCAGTAGATCTTCGCGGTTCTCCTTGGAAGTATAATTCCAGAAGCCGTAAATTCGAGCTAAAGATAGAAGTTTGGTTGTGTGAATCTTCCACGTATAAGTGCTATAAACTCGATCAATCGCTCGTGTAGAAATTTCGTACCAGTAGTTAGGATTTTGGTCGCACTTAGAGACAAACTCCAGGATTTTTTCCGCCATTTCTTCAAGATGCGTCGGGTTAATGTAGAACCCATTAAACTTATCCTGAATAATCTCTAACGGGCCACCAAATTGAGTAGCAAATGTCGGTAAACCAGAAATCATCGCTTCCAAAATGGTCAGACCAAAAGCTTCAAACAGAGCTGGTTGAACAAAGACACCTTGACGATCGGCAATCACCCGATAAATTTCGCCGGAGTCGGTTTTAGAAAGGCGCACGCCTAGCCAGCGAATTTTGCCTTGTAGATTGTACTTTTCAATGATTTGGTAAAGCTTAACAATTTCATCTTTTTCTTCGTTATCGCTCGATTCCTCAACGCGCAACTTCCCAGCAACTAAAATTAAGTTGCAATGTTCTTGTAAAGCTTCGTTCTTGCCAAAACACTCAGCCAATCCGGTAAGATTTTTGATTCGGTCGAGACGAGCCATTGAGAAGAGGGGGCGCTTGTTCGGATCGTCCAATTTCCCTAAAATTTGGGACGGATCTTCGAGAGTAAAGAGCATCTCCTCAATCCGGGCGCGATCGCTCGGTATGCGATCTTCGGTACGCGAATAGGGAAAATAAGCATTTTCATTTACTCCAGGCGGCACCACGTTGAATTTGGGGCTAAATAGCTCAACTCCGCTCACTACATGGTACAAATCCGGCATTGTGAAACACTTGTAAGATTCATACTGTCCCACACTATCCGGCGTTCCGACAATTTCTTGATAAGTACTGCTAATGATGAAATTTGCAGCATTCATCGCAATTAAATCGGCAGTGAATTGTAGGGAGAAATGATACTTTTCTTCCAAGTCGTTCCAGTAGAGGTTACTGAAAAGATATTTAGATTTTTCTAAGGCGTGGGCAATGTTGCATTGAGTCACCTTCAAGCGACGCGCCAGTAAAAATGCCACCAAATTACCGTCGGAATAATTTCCGACAATTAAGTCGGGCTTACCTTGAAATTCTGCCAGCAGCTCTTTTTCCGAGTCGATGGCATAGCTTTCTAGATAAGGCCAAAACTCAAACCGGGAAATCCAGTTTTGAGTCACTTTGGGATTAAACTCTCGCAAAGGCACTCGCAAAATCCAAGCATTATCTGTGCCGTGAACTTTTTCTAAGCGTTGGTTACACAAAGTACCATCGCTATTCGGAATTAAGCGAGAGAGAATAATTACTTTCGGCTCAACACCTAGAACATCCAACCCAGCCAGCGAGAGGTCTTCTTGCATCTGCTGTTCGAGACTCTTGGCTTGGTCGAGGACGTAAACGACCTGTCCGCCAGTATCCGGACGTCCCAAGACACCTTCCTGCCCAAACCAACCGTGGGGAGACACGAGGACAATCCGGAAGACCATTGGAATCCGGGAGAGGAAAGCTTCTAGAGTCTGATGATCGGGGGAGTCGAGGAGTTCATCAAGAATTTCTAGAGTTTCCCGCACCCGTCCGGCGGTGTTTCCCCACCCAGGCTCAAAGCCCATTGCTTGCAAATCATACCGAAATTCATCGTAGCTTTGCTCAAAAGGGCGATCGCCCAAAAATCCCAAAGCTTGCTTGACACGACTAGAAAGTTGCTGCTGCGATTTAATTCGCCCGTTGATCAGCAGTTGCAGATTGTTATAGGAATGGACGCTTAAAAATTGAAACAAGCTCTCCAGCCATTGTCCGGGGTCTTGAAAGAGTTTGCTCGATAAATAACGGTTGAGATACTGTACCCCCTTACCAATATTTTTAGGGTCGCGAATGGTCGGGGTATAGTCGTAAAACGGCTGAAAATCGAGTTCTAGGATGTCGCCTTCCTGGGGATGGAAGCGATTCACCAGGCGATCGCGTACATCCAGCAGTTCTTGCACCGTCATTGGTTCGACAATTAAATCTTCCGTTAACCGATAGATTTCTTGAGAAGCAATGGTTGGGCGGACGATCAAACAGATGTTTCCATCCTCCCGAATAATTTCTTGAGTGTAGTAAATTAATTTACCTAAATGGGAGGATTGGTCAAAATGTTCAGGCTTTTGGTGATTTGTGCAGTATTCGGAAAAAGCATTGAGAATGTCGTTTCTCAGTAAATACGACTTGTCCTGTTGGCGTAACTCACTCACAAATTGGCGCAGATCGATTTTTTCATCACTCTCTAAAACAGCCTGAATCAAATCGGACATGACAACTCCCTAGATTAGTTCAATAACATTCACAAAGACTAAACTACAAAATGTTTTTCCTGGTGACGCCCTTCCGAAGGTGGAAGGAGTACGTCTCAAACCAAAATTAATTCACCGTTCATCTTTCTTAAGAGTGAATCGGCTAGGCTATGCCTAGCCTAGCTTCTTTTCACGCTGTTGTGTATCACAAAGCGTAAATTTCTCCGTATTTTTGCTGAATATAACGAATCAAGGGATTAATACTCAAACAATTGCCAGTGACGCGCTCGATAATTTCAGCGGCGGTATATTTCTGTCCGTGTTGGTAAATATTCTCTCTCAGCCAATTATGTAGAGTGCTGAACTTCCCTTGCTCGATTTCGGTAGGAATTTGGGGATTCGCCTTGAGTGCAGCTTCAAAAAACTGGGCGCTCATCATGTTGCCAAGAGTATATCCTTGGAACATTCCGCCGATGCTACCCGTGTACCAATGGACATCTTGCATGATGCCAACGCTGTCGTTGGGGGGGACAACACCCAAGTCCGATCTGTAGCGTTCGTTCCAAGCTTCCGGGAGATCGCGCACTGCCAGATTGCCTTCGAGTAGCGCCAATTCCAAGTCAAAGCGGATCATGACGTGCAGGTTGTAGGTGACTTCGTCGGCATCGGTACGGATGAGCGATCGCTCGACTTTATTAATCGCCCGGTAGAATGTCTCCAGGGGTATATTACTAAGTTGATTTGGGAAAGCTGCTTGCAGTTGCGGATAGCAGAATTTCCAGAAGTTGCGGCTGCGTCCCACCTGATTTTCCCACAGCCGTGATTGGCTTTCATGCACCCCCGATGAGGTGCCGGTGGCTAAAGGCGTCCCTTCATATTCTGGGTTAATCCCTTGCTCGTACAAGGCGTGTCCCATCTCGTGAATGGTGCTAAACAGTGCCTCATTCAGATCGTTCTCTCTAACGCGGGTAGTAATTCGCACATCCCCAATCGAGAAATTGGTCATAAATGGGTGCAGGGTTTTATCTTGCCGTCCCCGTTGGAAGTCATATCCAATCTGTTCGATCACCTTTAAGCTAAACGCTAGCTGTTCGTCTTCTGGAAAAGTTTGGTGCAAGCAACTATCATCGGCAATCGGTTGGGAAGCGATCGCATTGACAATTGGAACCAGTTCTTGACGGAGTTCCGCAAAGAGCGATCGCACGGTTGAAGCCTTCATCCCGTAATCGGCACCGTCAATTAGCGGATCTGCAATATGCTCGTAGCCAGAGAAAAAGCTGGCATAGTCGCGGCACAGATCCAGCGTTTTTTCCAGATAAGGCTGCACAGCGGCAAAGTTATTTTCCGGACGTGCTTTTGCCCAAGCACCATAAGACTGAGTTCGGTGGAGAGACATTTTTGCCATAAAATCTGCTGGCACTCGCACCGCGCGCTCGTAGCTGCGTCTGACGACACGAATTAGGCTGGCTTCATCAGAGTCGTAGGGCAAGCTTTCCTCGTAGGGACGCAAATCTTCCAACAGCTGCGCGATCGCTGGATCGCTAAACTTAGTATGGGCAATTTGCCGCAGAGTCGCCATCTGACGCCCTCGCGCTGCTGCACCCCCAGGCGGCATATAGGTTGCCTGATCCCAGTAGAGTAGGGAAGATGCTGAATTAATGTCGTCGATTTCGGTGAGGCGGGTTTTGAGTTCCTGAAGTTTGGGGTGAGTCTTGTCCAGAGTCTGCATGATTCGCTATTGATACTCGTTTCCTATAGTGTGGCGCAGGACGAGCAAATATCAGTTCAAGTACCATTCATGCTGTGTCACTTTCTCCAGCTTGCTCAAGGCGAATTTACCAAAAGGGGATATTGCCAGGGGCGTTGACCATTTTTGCAGCTTTAAGTTCTGCTACTGCAAATCCTGTAGTACCGCCTGAGCGAATCTCTTGGCATACTTCAAAAGGAACCAATACTCGATCGTAGAGAGATCGCAAGATATTTAAACTACCCACAGCAGCCACCAAGTTAATTCGTGCCTTCTTGCATCAACGCCTGAAACCGCGAATCTGAGCGAATGCTGTCAAAATCTGGATTTGTTTTTGCTTCGCTCCGGCATCGATGAGGCTTCAGATTAATTGCCTGTTGCAGGTTTTCAATTGCCATATAAGAGTCGCCTTGCAAGGCATAACAGCAAGCCTTGCCGTAATAACCACTCTCATCATTAGGTTGCAATTCTAAAGCTTTGTCACAACTAGCCAAAGCCTTTTCATAGCGCCCCCAGCGAGCAAATACAATTCCACGATTAGCCCACAATAAGGAATCATTAGGTTGCAGTTTTAGAGCTTTATCATGATTAGCCAGTGCGTCATTATAACGACCTAAGAGACTCAGTGCTAAACCTTGGTTACTCAGGGCATCAGGGTTATCCGGTTGAATTTTTAAAACTTTGTCGCAGCTGGCGATCATCTCTTCATAACGACTTAAGTTCAACAGAGCCGCGCTCCGGTTGACTAAAGTGTTAAAATCGTCGGGTTTAATTTCCAAAGCTTTATCATAGCTGGCGATTGCCTCTTCATAACGACCTAAGTCCACTAGCGCATTGCCTCGGTTATTCCAAGCTTCGGGGTCGTCGGGTTTAATTTCCAAAGCTTTATCATAGCTGGCGATTGCCTCTTCATAACGACCTAAGTCCAGTAGCACATTGCCTCGGTTATTCCAAGCTTCGGGGTCGTCGGGTTTAATTTCCAAAGCTTTATCATAGCTGGCGATTGCCTCTTCATAACGACCTAAGTTCGCTAGTGCATTGCTCCGGTTGTACCAAGCTTCGAGGAAGTCGTCTTTAATTGCCAACGCTTTGTCGTAACTAGCGATCGCCTCTTCATAACGACCTAAGTTCAATAGCGCAGTGCCCCGGTTGACCCAGGCTTCGGGGAAGTCGTCTTTAATTGCCAAAGCTTTATCGTAGCTGGCGATCACCTCTTCATAACGACCTATTTGGTAAAGCCCATTGCTTACATTAAAAAAAAGAATGCTGCTAAATTCAGGATGGGTTGGAGTTACAATTTGTTCTGCTTGCTCCTTTGCTCGAAGTAGCAAGTCCGCTTCCTGGCTTGGACGACAGCGTACGAATTGGTACATCAGCCCTGCATATTTAGCTAGCCCGTCTAAGGAGTCCACTTTCCCCAGACAATGTTTTAAAGATGCCTCTATTTGTGGCTTAAGATCGCCAATCTGCTCAACTTTAAATTCATAGTTATCTGGGTTATGTTTTAACACTTGCCAACCTAACCCAATGGCAAGGTTTATATTGTTTAGGAACTTTCGCGTATCATCAGGCAAGAGTTTGTAATCCTCAATGTCTGCTTCTGCTGCAACAGCTACAAAGGGAGGCATCACCACTCCCATTTGATTCAGGTACGCGCCAGCAAAGAAATGAGTGATTAACTGATACTGACCGTCATCTCGATTAGCAAAGAGAGCATGATAGATAGATTCAGCAGTATATTCACGCCAATCAGGATTTTCGTACTTTGCAGGGGCTGAGCTATCTGGTGAAACTTCCTGGTTTGCCTGTTGCTCAAAATAGCTGGCTAGTAGTTCATGGGTGCGACGAAATTTATTTTTTTCCTCATCCCACAGTGACCGTCGAAAGACATCTCGCGCCACATCGTCCAAACGATAGCGACCTTGAACAAGTTCAACGAAATCGCGTTGCGTTAACCAGTCAAAGCAGTCAAGGGTTGCATCAGCACCAGTTTCAAAATCTATTCCTTGTCTTTTCATCAACTGTTCAATCAGCGATCGATCGAACCAACGACAACAAGCCGCCAGTTGCAATATCTGTTTTTGCTTGCCATTCAGTCCTTGCCGCAGCAGCTCAACGATCTTTTTATTGCCACGCGAGAAGTCTATTTCTCTACCAGCTTCCTGCTCTCGGCTAATCCAGTCGAGATAGTAGGGTAAGCCTTTGGTTGCTTTATAGATTTTTTGAATATCTACAGGTTTGGTGATGCCTATCTGCTGGAGATATTCTTTAGTCTGATCTTTATCAAATTCATCTAGTCTCCGTTCATAGATTAAATCCCGATCCTGCTGTAATTTGCGCCAGCCTTCCTTCTCTAGTAAAGAACGCCGTCCAGCCACTATAAGGCGGATCGGGTAAGATATCAGCGCTGTACCCTCCAACAAATATTGCCACAGCCAAGTATCAATATCTGACGGCGCTTTTTCATAAATATCTAAAATTATTACCACTGGGCGTTTTTGAGCCTTCTGGATCAAACCTTCAGCGAACGCCTGAGTCAACTTCGGTATAGGTTCCAGCATCAGCGTCTGAAGCTCTTGATTATTCTTTGTTGCTGGATGCTGTTGCAGTAGTTGTTGCACGCGCTCTTTCCCAGAGGCGATCGCCTCTGATGCGTTGCTTAACATTCCCCCTGCTTTCACGATGCCATCAAATGCCACACCTGCTGCCGCTGCTGGATTTAGCTTACTTGCAGCTATCGCAAGCAGTGTGTAACCTCCCAGTTCAAACCAATCTCTCACCGTGCTTAGTCGATTTTCCTCAACCGATTTTTCTTTAACAGGTTGAGTTTTTAGCTTGGAGAGTGTCTGCTGATATTTCTCATAAAGCGATGTAAACGGATCGGGCACAAAATCCGATCTCCGAATCTCTGATACATCTCTATGTAATAGACTAGGGGGTTTAGGCAAGTCATTATAAAGCTTTACCATCAGCTCCAACGGCGTTCTGATATTTGGCGTGAGATCGAAGGAAACCTCAGCAAAGTCAGCCTGCTGCTGGTGCGCTTGTTTCAGTTTCCTGGTGAGGGTGGTTTTGCCAACTCCTCCAAAGCCATAAACGTGAAATAGCAACGGCTGTGAGTCTGGCTGATCCAGCGCTTTGGCAAATTTATCTAGAAAGTCCTGAGCTTGCTTGCGGGAGATGTAGTAAGGTATCTGATTTGTCATCTGGGTATATATGCGATCGCGCTCTTCCCCAGATCCTAACCTTTGCTTCTAGAGCAGCATGAGAACTGTAGTATTCAGCTACGCAGAGATGCCCGGTGCTGTCGCCCTGCTACAGCACATTCATGATGCTAAAATGCGCCAAGATGAAGGTTATGACGTGTATTTAGCCAACTTAGAGGAAGTGGTGAATTAACTACTGGGGCGAACAGGTAATCGTAAAAAATCAGCTGTGGCGGTTGGAAAATGTACCTGTAATCAAACCCAAAGTAGACGATTAGGAGACTTAGCGCCGTTCATATCGTTGGAGGCAGCGGTAAGACCTTATACAGTGGAAGAACGGGTAGCGATCGCTAAAGAAAAGAACAGCTCGATCGAACAGATGTAGGTAGGGTGGAGGGGTCTGTCTCCAACCCTACATTCAAGGGGAATGAGCAATAAAACTGGATCAAAACCTGGGTGCTTCCAGCAGCGCCTCAAACAAATCTTGATCGCGAACCGCGTCAAAATCTGGGTCGTATTTTGCCATTTCCCGATATTTTTCCTCACTCAGACGAATCGCTTGTTGCAAGTTGTGGACTGTCTGCTCGACATTGCCCAGCAGGGCGTAGTAGCAAGCTTTGTTATACCAAGCGGTGGGGTAGTCAGTCTGAAGTTGTAACGCTTTATCACAAGCAGCGATCGCTTCTTCGTAACGAGCTAATTTCCCTAGAGCAATGGCTTGGTTGAACCAAGCTTTGTAGTATTCCGAATTAATTTCCAAACTTCTTTGGAAGCTAGAAATTGCCTTTTCATAAAGCCCCCAATCATTTAGGGTAATGCCTCGGTTGTACCAAGCATTGCAGGAATCTGGTTTAAACTCAATCGCTCGGTCATAGCTATGTATCGCCTGTTCGTAGTGATTGAGTTGGGCAAGAGCATTGCCTCGGTTGTACCATGCCCAGTAGGCGTCTGGACGCAGCTTCAGCGTGCGGTCAAAGCTGGCGACCGCTTTTTCATAGAAACCCCAGTCAATTAAGGTAATGCCCCGGTTGTGCCACGCAGCGGAAGCATCCGGGTTAAATTCTATGGCGCGATCAAAGCTATTAAGCGCCTGTTCGTAGCGACATAATTTCCCCAGCGCAATACCCCGGTTGAACCAAACCCAAGAAGCATCCGGTTGAATTGACAAGGCGTTGTCGAAGCTGGCGATCGCTTCTTCATGGCGACCTAAATTCCCTAGGGCAAAACCCCGCTGCGATAAGGCATCGGGGTAATTGGGTTCGCACTTGAGGGCGTTGTCTAAACAAGCGATCGCCGCTTCATATTTTGCCGACTGAAGCTGGCGTAGTCCTTGCTGGAAGAAGAATTCTGCTTCGAGAGTAATAGTTTGACCCATAGAATTTTGCATCTTACTTTAGGAGGATCTTGTATTTAAGATTCCCAAAACAATAACATAAGTCAACATCAAGACGGTAAATCCCTTTCTAAAATACATTCAAAGCAAGAACGATAAATTCCAGATGACTGCTGGGCAAGGGATTCAGCCGCTAGAAGCAATAAAAAATTTCCTTGAGCTGTCGGTACGGTAATCCTGATTTAACCTCTCTCTCACCCACCTGGTGCCAAGGGAGGAGCGATAAATATTCTCTTCTATAAGAAATTGACTCCACTTCCCTCTCTCTTAGGGCAGGATTAGGAACCCTAGGCAGGGGTTATCCCATTTTAGATTTGGGATTTCAGATTCTGGGTGATACCAGTCTTGTCAGTAGACACTTCTAACAATTTATTTGTGCCGACCTTCAGGTGACATGGGATTTAGACGGATCTTTTCTCAGAAGGATTGCGCCGGTACTGCGTAATCCTTCTGAGAAAAGAATGCTGCCAAATCTGAAGACTGACTCATCGAATCCCCCAGCTAGACATGGGATGATCTCATCTAAAAGAATCCATAGACAACTAACATGACTGAACAGATAGGTAGAACCTACCGCATCGAACGCGATTCAATGGGCGATCGCCAAATCTTGGATAACGTTTACTACGGGATTCAGACGCTACGGGCGATTGAAAATTTCCCGATTAGTGGAATTAAGCCGTTACCCACTTATATTGATGCTTGCGTGCTGATTAAGAAAGCAGCGGCGATCGCAAATGGGGAACTTGGCTGCATTCCCCCAGAAATCAGTCAGGTGATTGTCCAGGCGACGGATGAAGTGCTTTCCGGGAAGTTCCGCGATCAGTTTGTCGTGGATGTCTACCAAGCGGGTGCGGGGACTTCGCACCATATGAATATCAACGAAGTATTGGCGAATCGGGCGCTGGAACTGCTGGGCGATGAAAAAGGCAATTACAAGCGCGTCAGTCCCAACGATCATGTTAATTACGGTCAATCGACGAACGATGTAATTCCTACGGCGATTCGGATTGGGGCGCTGGTGGCGCTGGAGAGGACACTGTACCCAGCTTTAGCCGATGCGATCGCTACTTTGGATAACAAGGCTGAGGAATTTCAAGATGTCGTCAAATCTGGAAGAACCCATCTGCAAGACGCCGTACCTGTACGACTGGGCGAAAACTTCCGCGCTTGGGGGCAAATTCTCGCAGAACACATGATTCGCATCGAGAGGGCGTCTGAAGATTTGATGGCGCTGGGTTTGGGTGGAAGTGCGGCGGGAACTGGGTTAAATACCCATCCCGAATATTGCGATCGCGTTGCCCAATTATTATCAGAATTGATCGATCAGCCCTTGCGCCCAGCCCCTCATCTGATGGCGGCAATGCAGAGTATGGCACCTTTTGTCAGCGTTTCCGGTAGCCTGCGGAACTTAGCCCAGGATTGCGTCAAGATATCTCATGACTTACGGCTGATGGATTCCGGGCCAAAAACAGGTTTAAAGGAAATTCAGCTACCGCCAGTACAGCCTGGATCGTCGATTATGCCGGGGAAATATAACCCGGTGATGGCAGAAATGACTTCGATGGTGTGTTTTCAGGTGATGGGGTACGATTCGGCGATCGCTTTAGCTGCCCAAGCGGGACAGTTAGAGTTAAATGTGATGATGCCGCTGATTGCCTATAACGTGATTCACAGTATTGAAATTTTGGGCAATACCTTAAGCGCACTAACACAGCGTTGTTTGGAAGGAATTACCGCCAATCGCGATCGCTGCCTTGCCTATGCAGAAGGAAGCCTCGCCCTCGTCACTGCCCTCAATCCCCACATCGGCTATCTCAACGCGGCTGCTGTTGCCAAAGAATCTCTCGAAACTGGCAAATCCTTGCGGCAAATTGTCCTAGAACGAGGTTTGATGAGTTCCGAAGAACTAGCCAAGGTCTTAGACTTGGAGGAAATGAGTGCTATGTCAGGAGTGCAGCGTCCAGAGTTGTAGATACACCAAAATTTGCATCTATCCAAAACTCAAAACTTTCTAACCAGGAGTCTCGTTCTATGCATAGTCATGATGGTTTGACCCAGTTAACTTTTCACTATATTGATGGGCACACAGAATCCTTTACTATCTATGAGTCAGTAGAGGAAGGCTTAGAAACAAAGCAGGAAATTCGGCAAGAAGTCCGTCGGCTTTTAGATAAATCCTGGTGGATTCTCCACTTACCTGAAGAGACGGTTTTTATTAACACCGCCAATATTACCAAAGTTGAGGTGAAGCCCCCGATTCCTCACCTCCAGGGAGAAGATGTCTTCTCGAATGCCCAGCGGGTAACTGCCCTGACTCGTGGCAGCAATCGCTGAGAATTTGAGATTTTAGATTAAGAATTGCCAGGTCTTCATGGAGAATTGGAGACTGGCAATTCTCGCTTTAATTGATTCAAAATTCTTGTATTCGCTCAATCCTCAATTACAAACGCAGAATCATGAAACCTTCCGTTAGTTTAATTCGTGCGAATTCCTACGATCGGCAACTATTGCGAGAATCGGTAGAAAGTTTGCTGGAACCGTTGGGAGGAATCAAAGCTTTTGTCAAAGCAGGCGATCGCGTTCTCCTCAAGCCCAATTTACTCACTGGCGGACATCCGAGTAAAGAATGCGTCACCCGTCCCGAACTGGTTTACTGTGTTGCCAAACTTGTACAGGAAGCAGGTGGCAAGCCTTTCCTGGGGGATAGTCCCGCATTTGGCAGTGCGATGGGTGTGGCAAAAGCAAATGGTTATCTTCCCCTTATGGAAGAACTCAATCTACCGCTAGTGGAATTTACAGGGAAGCGTTACGAAACCGTTAGCGAAGGGTTCAACCATCTGTTGTTGTGCAAAGAAGCAATGGATGCAGATGTGGTAATTAACCTGCCTAAACTGAAATCCCACTGTCAGCTAACGATGACAATGGGGGTCAAAAACTTATTCGGTTGCGTACCGGGAAAAATGAAAGCCTGGTGGCACATGGAAGCAGGGAAAGATAGCGCCCGATTTGGGGAAATGTTAGTAGAAACTGCAAGAGCAATTAATCCTACCCTAACGATTTTAGATGCAATTATTGGACATGAAGGGAACGGCCCTAGCGGTGGCGAACCTCGCTTCTTAGGGATTTTAGCGGCATCGTCTGATGTATTTGCCCTGGATCGGGCGATTGTGGAAATTCTCAATGTAGATCCTCTCAACGTCCCTACTATGGCGGCTTCGATAAGGTTAGGGCTATGCACAAACGTGGAGGAAATTGACTTTCCCCAACTGCATCCGGATGATCTAAAGGTGCTGGATTGGCAACTTCCTACTAACATGATGCCTATCGACTTCGCGATGCCTCGCGTGATTAAGTCCACGTTTAGGCATCTTTACATCCGGTTTATCAAGGAACCGATGAATGCCTACGCAGGACGATAAGAGTTTATCGATAAAAAAACTCGGTTTCTATAGAAATCGGGTTTAGAAAGCCATCAATAAACAATTTTGAGGCAGATTCGGTAAATTCTGTTACAGTAGGATACAAAATCATCAGCGTAATCTATTATCTACCCTCCGATTGCTTAGGAAGACCGCCCTGACTCATGCTAGAGGCGGTTTTTTTCTGCCCGTCAAATGACGGAGTGTTAGCAGCGCTGCGCGGACGGTATATTTTTAAAACCGAGTCTAGTGTGTTTTCCAGATTAAAGATCGAAATAACGCCGGAACCGAGGATCTAAATGGTTGGTTTTGCGCTGGTTACAGGGGAGACAGAGGGTTTGTAGATTGCTGATGTCATTAGAACCGCCACGAGAGAGCGGTATGATGTGGTCAATCGTGAGGTTTGCTTCTAGCGCCGTTTTGCCGCAACTTTGGCACTGACAGCGATCGCGCTGAAACACATACTTCCTGACTTCTGGCGGGATGCGAATTCTGGATGTTTTAGTCATAAAATGCTCTTGTAAACACGATCCCACGCTGCAATGACTTCAGAGAATCAAACAACTACAGGTGCTGATGCGATTGATGTAGCGATCGCTCAGGGAATTGATTTTGACGGTTCCCCGATTCCAACACCAAAACTAGAATTATACACAAAAGTAATGGGGCTGGAAGCTGGGCGGCAGCGCAGCGGCGTATCCAATACGATGCGTTCTAGAATTGTTCGCATCGGCGCTAAGCATATTCCTCAGGAAGAACTCAACCAGATGCTAATCGACGCCGACTTTGCACCGCTGAAAGAAAAAGAAATCGCTTTTTACTATAGCGGTAAATAGTATTAGTAATTACAATTCCCCCTAGATGAATGAAACTCTAGGGGATTTTTTTAGTAATTTTTATCCTGATTTTCTTAGTTAATCATCTTACGAAGCTCGTCAAGTGGTGATTCTGATTGGCTGATTTCTAGCTCATTTCGCATTCGTGTTTCTTCTTCATTTTGCATTAGCACTTCTTTTACTTCAGGCTCATCAGGAATAAACTATAAGGTGGTTTTTATTTTTACCTTACCTTTTTGCCAGTCACTAGCACCAACTTTAAGAATTTCACAATCTATCCCCTCTCCCAACCATCTTTCGTTTGCTTTATAGTAATGGTTATTAATGATTATTCCTGTATCTATCTCTACTTGTTGTGATTTTAAAGATTCATATAGTGCATTAGCGATTGCACCTTTTAAGGATTGCTGCCAAGCTTGCTTAATTCTGCTTACTTTAAACATATTACTTTTAAAGAATAAAGCATCATCATTATTCCAGTTTTGTAAAGGTAAATTATCTTACATATTAATCTTTATCCTTAAAATTCAATTACTAATTACGGGAATGCATCGTAAGCTTTGGTGGCAAATACAATTCGCGGCTCTATAAACAAAGTTCGCCTACGCCGACTAATAGATTTGAAACCCGCGTATGCGGGTTTCGTTTGTGTAGCCGCGATTTCCAATCGCCAAGACTATGATGAACTATACTTCTGAAGGAACAAGTCCATTACCCATAGCGCTAATCTTGGCAGCTTCTAAATTAGGCTCAATTGAGCTAACATCAGAATCAGTAATTACAGGCAGTTGACGATCGTACAATCCTATCGCCTGCAAACAACCATTGATACTGGCAACCGCAGAGTTGTAAGCCGCTATTTTTTGCTCAACTGCACTTTGCAAACGGTGATTAGTAGCAATTTTTTCCTCAGCTTCTTGTTCTAGTGTTTGCTCTAAATAAGCACGAGCTTGAGTATATTGCTGTAATATCTCATCAGCTTGATGCGCTGCCATTGGCAATAAATTAGTTGTGAGAGTTTGATTAACAGTTGCTGGGAAACCGCTACTAATTGTTGCTTTAACTTTTGGCTCAAAATCTAACTTTAACAACTGACGAATTGCTGGTTCTGCTGCTATCATGCTTTCACAACCGTAAGTCTGGGAAGTTTGCAGCAACGTTTGCCGAAATTGATAAATCGAGAAAGTACCTTCATCGTAAAAGCGAGGACTTTCGCGGACATAACGATTGCATTCGTCACTTGCCGCATTGATTAAAGCGTGATGAACCTGGTTTTCTATCGCCTTTAATTGCTGCTCAATCCTACCATCATTGCCTAGCAAACGATAAAGCTGGCGATAGTAGTCAGATTTATGAACTTGTTCCACTAAACGCTGGAATAGGTTAGTAACTACTTCCTGACAAGACTCTTTCAAAATATCCTCTAGTTGATTTGCCAAGTAATAAAGCGCCTCAACTAAAACAGCAATCAAAGGTGCTGTAGAATTGCGAGGATGGCTGAGGATAGCGCGACTATAAGCATCTGCAACCGAGAAAGTATCCAGCAACTCATCTAAACGCCGAACCATTCGAGATTGCAGTTGGCGAAAATCTGCCTCGAAAGCGCTAGATTGACCTGTTACAACCTGATTTAATTCTTCTGTAATATGCTGGTGAAATTCTTGACCAATTTGCTGTAACTGCTGGTTAAGGCGTTGTAATTCCTGCGTCTTCATTGCCTCAATTTCGCGGGGTTGGCTATCCAAGTCGCGCAGCGCAGATTGGTAATATTTCTTCAGACTAATGCAGGCATCTTCGAGATCGTCGGCTAGATTTTTGAACAGTTGAGGACGCTTCTCTTTGGTAAGATAGTCTGTAACAGCAGCGCGAAACTCATCTATTCCACTATCTTGAATTAACTGTTGAATGATAGGTGTACCTTGTTCAGCTAAAATCCGCACGTAATTTTCATTTGGGGATTCGTAGCTATTAACGGAAATTCGGAACTTGTTAGGAGGTAATTTTCCAGAATTCGCGCAGTAGTTATTAAAGGCTGTAACAAATTGTGGTGTTTCTTCTCGTTCATCCAAGCCTTGAACACTATCAGCAAAGACAGAATCTAAACCAAAGCGATCGCGTCCACTGGTCTGTTTAATCTGACTGCCGTAAAATCCTAATAGTCCGCTCGTTTTATAAACCCTAGTAGTATCTCGAAACTGAGCGCTAATCAAACCATCTAAACGTTGCCTTAACTGGCTATTATACCAAGTTTCATCGATACGGTTGAAGGCAAAGAATACGCGATCGCGTATCCCCGGATTTGAGCGCATTTTCTCCAGCAGTTCCGTTTCTTCCTTCGTCATGTCGCCAGCAGACGCGGGTTTGAGAACGCACACCACCGCTGACGTATCCGGGTGTTCAATCTTAGCGTAGGTCAGTTGTGCGTCTTTCTCCACTGGCGCATCAATTCCCGGCGTATCGATAATCACATTCCCATCCCGCAACAGCGGATGATAACAGTAATACTCAATTCGCTTCAAAACCGCGCTGTTACTGCCACGGCGAGCATAACCAGCCGCTTCTTTGAGGTTGGAGAAGTTAAATTGCTCCATTGAATATGTAGCATTATTAACCGTATTGATGCGATCGCGATTGGCAACAAATCCCTCCAGCAACAACATCAGCGCATTCGCTTGTTTTGCTCTTTCCGATTTACTTTCTCCACCCTCAATCTCAATAATCGCTTGGCATCCATCGCTTAGCAATTGAATCACTTCAGATTGATTAATATTGCTAGCTGTCCCTAACCCCAGCATCTGAGAAACCGCACTTGCCTGTTCCCGAATTTCTACCTCACTCAGAAACGTCAGCACCACTCGTTCTTTATCCGGTTCGGCGTACTCAATTTTACATTCCGTACCTGTAGCGTGTCCCTCCGCACTGTAAAGCAATTCCCGCTCTAACAGAGCGTTAATTAACATCGATTTCCCTGCACTAAAAGCTCCCGCAAATACAATCTCAAACTTAGGGGAAATCGCTTTACCGAGAGATGTCTGTACGGGTGTAACATCTTGCGATCGCAGAGACGGCTCCTGATGCAACAGTTGTAGTATAGTCTCGACCTGTTCTTTCAGATTTTGACACTGAGGCGGCAATTCAGGCACAGTTTGCATCCTATCAATATAAAGTAGAAGCCTTTACGCATATTTTAGGAATGGCAATTCATGATGGGTATGATGGAATTACCGATACAATTAGTAATTATCCGCGTAATCCCAGTAGATTTACCAGTCTTTAATTAATGAAAGTATTTGCTATTCGTCTGAAGCCAGATCAAGATTTAAAAAAAAGCTTACAAGATTTTGCAATCAAGCAAAATCTTCAATCGGGCTTTATCTTAACCGGAGTTGGCAGCTTGAAAAAAGCGACTCTTCGCTTTGCAAATCACAGGTATAGTACAGCTTTTAACGACAATTTTGAAATTATTTCTCTCAATGGCACTCTGGAAGCGGCTGGCATTCACCTGCATATCGCCATTGCAAATAAAGAAGGAAAAACCATCGGCGGACATCTCATGGAAGGCTGTATTATCTATACAACTGCTGAAATTGTCATCGGAGCTAGCGAAGAATTAACTTTTTCAAGAACAATGGATGAGCAGACAGGCTATAAAGAGTTGGAGATTTTTCCAAACCCTAATTATTAACTAAATGCTATTTAGCCTTAAATTACTTAAAGTAAAAGAGGTCAGCAGTCTACAAAAATGTATTGCCAAGTCGTCGGCATAAGAATAGCCAAGGACAAATTCCCCGTTTTTTCCTGACATCAAAGAAAGTAAGGAGGAAAAGGTTAAGGATGAATTAAGAGTTCAAGAAACTTTGCTTGTTCGCCTAAGTCATCGAATAGACGCCGACTGAGTTTAAGCAGTAACGTAGAAGGTTTTCCCATCTGTAGATAGTGAATCTAACTGTCACATCCCCTTGAATTGAATCATGGGAGGGCGTTAAAACTAAGTTTATAGTCAAAAAAATTAGACTACAGAGCGGATTGTAATTGAGGGTTATGGTTTCAGATAAATTTCGCCGTCAGTTACGTCAGGAAGCAAATCTTTGGCGAACTGAGGGGCTGATTGATGCTCAACTATACGAACAGTTATCAGAGCGTTATCAATTTAATAGGCTGGAGACTGCTGCCCGCGATCGCTTTGTGATGATCTTGTTAGGGTTGGGGAGTATCCTCATTGGCTTGGGGACGATTAGTTTTGTCGCAGCGAACTGGCAGGAGTTGCCGCGAAATGGCAAGGTAACGCTGCTATTGAGTTTGTTTATCGGTCTGAATATTGCTGGTTTTTACTTGTGGCGGCGTCCGAATGGGGCGCAACAACGTCTCGGTCATGGATTCTTGCTCTTAGGAGCAATCATTTTAGGGGCAAATATGGGGCTGATGGGTCAGATGTTTCACATCAGCGGTCCCTTCTATGAGTTATTGCTAGCGTGGGGAGTCGGTGTACTAGCAATGGCTTACAGCCTGCGTTTGACTTCCTTAAGCGTTCTGGCAATCATCATTATCGGGTTGGGTTACTGGAGTTTTTGGTGGAACTGGGAAGGGGCAAGCTGGTCAAATTCCTACTATTATGAAGAGTTTTCCTGGTCATCCCAGATGGGGCAACATATGCCGCTGTTGGCAAGCTTGATGTTTGTGCCGCTGGCATACTGGTGTCGTTCGCGCGTTATTTTTGGACTGGCAGCGATCGCAGTTATTTCTTCTTTGGAAGCAAACCTCCGACCGCTCAGCTTAGGACTATTTAATCTATTTTCCCTGAAGTCTACGGGTATCGTATTAGCGATCGCCTTGGCACTGCCCCCCGCACTGTTGTGGGGCTATGATGACTCGCTGTGGGTCTACAGTGACTTAAATCGGGTTCCGAAGCCAAACCAAATCTTTCCCGCCTCTTGGCAAGGGGGAAGCTGGGGAGGTTCCTTTCGACCCCTCGCCCGTCGTTTGGCGCTGGTATTTCTAGGCGTTGTACTTTATCTGTCGTCCTCGCTTTGGTTCTGGGGTGTTTTATCCAAAATGTCTTCTGCGGAGCAATCCGCGAGAGTTACTTGGTTTCCCCTGGTAGATGTAGTGATTTTGAGTGGGTTGGCAATCTTTGCGTGGTTGCGTCTGCTGTGGCTTACCAGAAGCCCTCGCACTCGTCGGGAGGAAATTCTGACCACAATTGCCATCGGTATCTTTATCTGCTTCATGGCTGGGATACCCGTTTGGCATCTCACCGTCCAGCCAATTCCCCTGCTTGCCACTTTTATTGGCAATGTGCTGTTGTTCTTGTTAGCTGCCGGATTGCTGCGCCAAGGGCTAGCACAAGCAGAACGCAGCGCCTTCTGGGGGGGCATGATGCTATTAATTGTGCGAATTCTGACTTGGTTTGTGCTGTCTGCAACGGGATTAGTCTTCAAATCCCTGCTGTTTATTCTATGCGGTATCACAGCGATCGCTATCGGGCTTTGGTTCGAGCGCTATGTCCGCACGCTGGAAATTAAAAATTGACTCAGAGGATTTTTAATGAGGCACACTTCTCAATCATCTTCAATCGCTCCGACTCTCATAGAGCCACAAAAGCGAATGCCTGCTTGGAGACTCTGGGTGCCTCTCCTGTTGCAAACGGCAATTGTTCTTGCCGCACCTGCCCAGCCACTTTATACGACCCTCACAGGGAAAACGGTGATTCTCAAGACGGTTCCCGTAGACCCATACGATTTCTTGCGTGGCTATTCGCAGACGCTAAGCTATGACATCTCACGTCAAGAGAATTTGCGATCGCTTCCGGGTTGGAAAGCGTTAGTAAAACAACACCTCGAAGCAAAAGCAACGGATTTGCCACCGTCCGTACCGCCTTTAAATTCTTTACCGACAGGAATTCGCTTCTACGTGATTTTAGAAGCGCCTGCTGCTAAAACAAATTCTCCCCAAGCATGGAAACCCGTGCGGGTGAGTAGCAAGATGCCCAAATCTTTGCCAGCAAATCAGATAGCGTTAAAGGGCAAATCTAGCGGTAATTCCATCGACTACGGCTTAGAAAGCTACTATATGCCAGAAGCGCAGCGGGATGAAATTAACCAAGATATTTATCAAGCCCGATCGGACAGACAACGACAACCGATCGTGGTGGAAGCGAAGGTGGATGCCCAAGGTCGTGCAGTCCCGATTAGCTTCTGGGTAAGCGATCGCCGTTATCAATTTTAATGGGATTTAATGGAACATAGGGCGTTACACACGTCAACACGCTGTAGGGACATGGCAATACCATGCCCTGACGATAGAATCAGAAATTCACTAATTAACTGGGTTAAGTCCTGGGGAAAATGAAAGTATGGCTAATTGTTCGATATTTCTTATCAATTAGCGATACTTCCATTACCAACAAACTTCCTAATCTTCTTGCCGCTTTAGCTGCAAAGTAGCACCCAGTGCTGCGCCTGCTCCAGCTATCAAACCCATACACATTCCTTGAATTGTTTGGCTCGTGGGGTCTTGCATCAAGCATTCACTGGTAGGTGTTTTGGCTTGCAGACATTGATTACTATCAATCCAGTTGGAGACGCCTCCCACAAGGATACCAGCAGCACTACAAGAAACGATCAGCAGGACAAAGCGGTTAGATTTTCTATCCATAGATAGATGCTTTTAATTATTTGGTGGGCTGTTCCGTTCAGTCTACTCTACCTATCGGCAGACTGTTACCGTATATTCCACATTTTCAACTGCCTATTCCGGACGTTGCACTAATCAATTCGCAAATTATAGGGCAAACGGGCGTAAATACCTCTAGGATCGTTCATTGTTTTGAGCGCGGCTAATTCCTCTTGTAACTTGAGGAGTTCTGCACTCAGCAGATCGGATGGTTGCTTGATTTGGGCAGTGTCCCCACCCGCAAACTGTTTCAGAATGCGTTGTTCTAGACTGCGAACCTTGGGGTACTCTTCCAGCTCCCAATTTTCACCCAGTTTAGCGGCAACGGCAGCAGATTTGATCGCATCATCAATGCCGCCAATCTCATCAACCAGTCCCAGTTGCTTGGCATCTTGACCCGACCATACTCGTCCTTGGGCAATCTCAGCGACTTTCTGCTTTGAGAGTTTTCGAGAATCCGCCACTTTGTTGAGGAACTGACCGTAAATTTGGTTGACAAATCGCTGATGAATTGCCAATTCTTGAGGCGTTTTGGGACGTGAGACCGTGTTGCTATCCGCGAATTTGGAAGTTTTAACGACATCCCAAGTGATGCCATTATTATTCGCCAGCTTTTGGAAATTGAGCAACAGCCCAAAGACACCGATCGAGCCGGTAATCGTATTAGGTTCGGCGTAAATCTGGTTAGCATAAGTGGAAATCCAGTAGCCACCGGATGCTGCCACATCGCCCATCGAAACGATGACTGGCTTCACCTGACGAGTCAGCCGTACCTCTCGCTGAATCACCTCAGACGCCGAGGCGCTGCCGCCGGGACTATTCACCCGCAGCACGACTGCCTTCACATCTTTATCGAGCCGCAGCCGTCGCAGCTGTCTGGCAAAGCGATCGCCTCCCACTTGCCGAGAGCCACCTTCGCCGTCCACAATTTCACCTTCAGCGTAAAGCAGGGCAATTTTATTGTCCGAAGTGCGATCTTTCCCTTCGGTTTGAGTTGCTCTGGCGTAAGTAGCAAGGCTAATTTGACGAAATGTTTTATTCTCTTCGGTTCTGTCAGTTAGCTTTTTCAGGTCTGTCACCACCTGATCTAGATACGCCACCCGATCCACAAAGCCACGCTTTTTCGCATCCGGTGCGGTTAATATTCCTTGAGTGTCTGCGATCGCTTGTAGTTGTTTCGGGTTTAATTTTCGACCCTGGCTCACTGTTGTCAAAAAGTCTCCCCACAGATCGCTCAACAAATTCTGAGTTTGTTGTCGGTTCTCCGGACTCAGTTTCGTGAGTACATAAGGTTCCACCGCTGACTTAAATTTCCCAACCCGGATCACCTGAACCCCCACCCCGTATTTCTGCAAGGCTCCTGTTAGGAACATCGACTCAGAACGCAAACCGTTCATTTCGATTGTTCCCAACGGGTTCATCACAATGGTGTCTGCCACTGAGCTTAAATAATATTCCCGTTTCCCCAAATCCATGTTGTAGGCAATAATCTTTTTGCCAGACTTACGGAATTTTTCCAGCGCCGAACGGACTTCTTTGAGCGTGGCAAACCCGGTGCTAGAACTAGAGGAACCACTGCCGTCTAGATATACGCCTACAATCCGTTTATCTTTAGTTGCCTGCTCAAGGGCATTCAAAACCGTTCGCAGCCGCACGCTATTATTTTCCTCACCAGATAAAGCTTCGCTGATTGCTTCGCTGGTGCTGGATATCGGATCGCTATCCGTAATCGTCAAAGACTGATCGATTACCAGTACGGATTTATCCTCAACTTCCGGCCCTGTATCTTTAGATGCCACCGCAATCAATAACAAGATTAGCCCGCTCGTTCCCAAACCGAAAAATAGGATGAGTCCGAATAGGCTTCCAAGCAAGCTAGCAAAAGTTTGTTTAAGGAAACTACGCATTAGGCTGGGGTTAGGGTAATGGGTAATTGGGAATGGGTAAAAGTTTTAAGCTTTGAATTCACTTATCGCTTTCCCATTTCCAACACAGTTATCGTAATGGTTGCAACGCGCCAGACTGTTTCAGAGCAGACAAGGTGGGATTGCCAGTGCAGAATAATACAGTGGTGATTTCAGCGACTAAGACTTCAACCAAAGCATCAAGGGCGTCTTCCGATTCTACGGCTGCCTGGAGAAAAGGCCACGCCAGACCCGCGAGATCGGCTCCTAGCGCGATCGCTTTTGCCACTTCCAGACCGTTGCGTAATCCCCCAGAGGCAATCAAGGGAATATTTGGGGCAATGGCTCGAATACTGGTAATGCATTCTGCTGTGGGCAAACCCCAATCAGCAAAAGTTAGTCCTAACCGGCGCTGCTGGGCATTTTCAGCCCGTTCACTCTCCACCTTTGCCCATGATGTCCCACCGGCACCGGCAACGTCAATGGCGCTCACACCCGCATCAATCAACTTCTGCGCGATCGCAGCGGAGATGCCATTTCCCACCTCTTTGACAATCACGGGTACTGGTAACTTATTGCACAGATTTTTGATTTTGTCAAGCAAGCCTCGGAAGTTGGTGTCACCTCTGGGTTGAATGCACTCTTGCAAGGCATTGAGATGCAAAATCAAGGCGTCTGCCTCTAACAAGTCAATTGAGCGCAGACATTCATCAACGCCATAGGTATAGTTAAGTTGCACCGCCCCCAAGTTCGCAAATAGGAGAATATCGGGAGCAAGCGATCGCACGGCGAAAGTTGAAGCAACCTGGGGATTCTCCACCGCTACCCGCTGGGAACCCACGCCCATCGCTAGGTTATAGCGTTGCGCCGCAGCAGCTAGACGATAATTAATCATCCTCGCCAGTTCCGTTCCCCCCGTCATCGAAGAAATGAGCAAAGGCGCACCGAGCTGTTTTCCCAAAAAAGTTGTTGAGATATCAACTTCACGTCGATCTAACTCTGGCAAACAACAGTGATTAAAGCGGTAGCCTTCCAATCCATTCGTTGTGGAGTGAAATTGCACATCCTCATCGAGACAAATTTTTAGATGATCTGCCTTTCTCGTTTGGGTTTCTTTGGTAAGAGCCGATTTATTAATCAATCTACTATCTCCAACGTTCTGCATAGACAGCGCCTGACAAATCTGTACAGACTGGTTTATTAACAATCTCGATTTTCCCACCAACACACCAGGGAAACCGAAGACAAAACCGCTTAAACCTTTAATAATTCCACAGCATCTCGTCCATCAATCTCTTGTAAGTAAACCTTCACCTGTTCTTCTTTGGACGTTGGCAACTTCTTGCCGGTGAAATCCGGGTGAATGGGTAACTCCCTCTGCCCCCTATCCACCAGAACGGCTAACCAAATGGCCGCTGGTCTACCATAATCATTCACCGCATTCAGGGCAGCACGAGCGGTACGCCCTCGATAAATGACATCATCCACCAGCACTACCGTCTTGCCAGAGAGATCGAAAGGGATGTCAGTTTTGGCGGGTGTGCGAATGCCAATTTGATCCAAATCATCTCGATAGAAGGTAATATCTAGCGCTCCCACGGGCACTTGCACTTGTTCGAGCGCTTCTATCTGACGAGCCAAGAGATTGGCTAATACAGCGCCTCTGGTATAAACACCTACTAGCGCTAACTCAGACAAGTCGCGTGACTTCTCTACCACCTGGGAAGCGATACGATTGAGGGTTCGACGGATTTCATCTGCGGAAAGAATTTCTACAACTTCGGGAGACATGGTTTAGGAAAATCCGATGATAACTGCGGACAAATTACAGCCTCAGTGTACAAGTTCACCTAAACCATCATCGTTATCATTTCAACAAAAATAACTTCCTGTTCCTACCAGGAACAGGAAGTTATGTCCTTGAGTTATAGATAGCTCAATCTCATCAAGCTATATAAGATTAGTCAGCGGCAAGTGCTGCTTTCGTTCTTTGCCCAACTATTCCGTCAGCGAATAGCCCTCTGCTTTGCTGAAATCTTGTAACGGAGGTCTCAGTCAACCGACCATAGTATCCAGTAATTGGCCCGTTGTAATAGCCTAAGGCTTTCAAAGTATTTTGAAGCCTCGTTACGGAGGAACCGCTGCTGCCGCGTTTCAGGGTGCTGCTGCCAAAACCACCCCCCGTAATCGGTTCATCATAATTACCACCCCGATTTTCTAGAGCTGCTAGAGTTCGAGAGCCTGCAACGCCATCGGCTCTCAGTCCAACCGCTCGCTGAAAACTGCTGACGGATGCCTGCGTCAATTGACCGTAGTATCCAGTAACCGGGCCGTTATAGAAGCCTGCGATTTTCAGATTTCTCTGAAGCGTGGCGACTTGAGACCCGCTATTTCCTCTCTGGAGTGCTAATGCATGACCGGCTGTACCGATAACGGATAAGGCAAGGGCAACTGATAATAACCGAATCCAGGCTGAACTTGGAAGCGGGTTCCGATTTTGGAACAATTTAAATTGGTGAGGCTCCGAGTTAGGGTCTTCGTAATTGGCAGATAAATGAAGATATGCAAGAGTTTCCATCGTTTTAGTCGCAGATGATAACTTCGTAGCTCAGACTTAGGCGATCGCTTCCGTGGTTTAGCGGGGGTTAAGTTTTTGGGTCGCATCTCCTCATTGGCATTTCACTTGACCAATCACTAAAAAGTGCGATCGCTTTCCCAGATGAATCAGTGATTGATTACCCTTCAACTGGTTGCTCTATATTCAAAGATATGCTTACACCTATTCAGTAGCCATCGCCCGTTGAGTTCACCTGATAGGGCGATTAAAAAGTCATCAAGTTGATTCCAAGCGAGCGCCCATTTCTAAACCCCAACAGCAGCAAGATAGCGATCGCTATCCCCAACCAAATCAAAAAGTTATATCGTGTTAACTGCAAGGCTTGTTGAATGCATTCTGCATTGATAGGCTGGAGGTCATCTCCCAGTAAGGCTTTGTGTTTAGCAACGCCACGATACCAATTTGTGCCCCCCACCTGAACGCCTAAAATTGCCGCATAGGCGCACTCACTCCAGCCAGAGTTGGGACTAGGATCTTTCGTCGCATCGCGTTGACAAATACTCCAAACATACCCAGGTTTTCTAGATAGTAAAGCCAAGGTAATCACCGTGAATCGGCAGGGCAACCAAGTCAGGATATCTTCGAATTTGGCACTAAACCAACCCAAATCGGTGTAGGGTGTTTCTCGATAGCCGACCATTGAATCTAGGGTACTGGCGGCTTTATAGGCAAGGGCGAGAGGAACCGTTCCTAGTAAAGGTAAAAATGCCCCGATAATCGCATAAAAAAGGGGTGCCATTACTCCATCGGTAGCATTTTCTGTGACGGTTTCCAAAACAGCCCGAAGAATTTCTGTTTTATGAAGATTTTCGGTATCACGCCCTACATATTGGCTTAACTTAGAACGCGCCGCGACAAGATCGTTCTCATTTAGAGGTTGCAAGACATCTTCAGCAGCAGCTCTCAAACTTCGACCGGCGAAACAACTGGCGAGTAAAATACTTTCTATCGCAATTCCTAAAAAAGGATGCACCCAGTTCGCTGCGTGAACGATTAACCACCCCATCCCGTAGCTGCCAGTTATCAGCCCAATTCCTAAAATTACTCCAGCCCATCGGAGCGTGAGAGGATGACTAAATAATTGGAAAGCCATCTGGCTGTAGCGAGAAATTAGCCAGCCCATGACTCGGACTGGGTGAGGCCAACCCCACGGATCGCCGATGATGTAATCAAAAAGGGAAGCGATCGCTAATGATAGGACTGAGGAATGAGAAAGCAGGACTGCGGCAAATAAATCTTGGAAATTCACAACACCAAAGCTGCTAGAGATCCGCTGACAGTTTCTATACAACAAAACTGGTTTCTTCGCCTTGGGCTGCTTGCCAACTGCGAGCGTCATAGTAAAGGTCTGCCAGTGTAATACTGTACAACGCTTCTTTAAGTTTTTGATGCAATCGGTGCCAAAGTGTAAACGTTACCCAATCCTCAGCAAGCTCTGCATCTGGGGTATGGCGAGGCAGCGGTTCAATTGTTTCACCGACTGCTTCTAATATTTGTCCTAGGGAAATTTGTGCTGGGACGCGGGATAGTTGATACCCCCCCTGGGCACCTCGAACTGATTGGACTAACCCAGATCGACGTAACTCTATCAACAATTTTTCCAGATAGGGTGCGGGTAAGTCTTGCCGAGTTGCGATCGCTTTTACAGAAGTTGGTCCATACCCAGGTTGTAGACTCAAATCCAGCAGTGCTTTAACACTGTAGTGTCCGCGGGTTGTCAGCTTCATACTGGAAAATATTCCTTAGGGTAATGGATAATTAGTCAGTGGTCATGAGGCGGTAGTCAATGGAAAAAAAAACAGCTCAGAAGCGATCGCTAATGATAGACTAACGACTACCCTACAGCGTACCCCCTTCATTTTTTCTCAGGTTGATGCTGTGAGGAACTCCGATCATCGAGATGCATCGGTTGTTCGCAAGGCACAGATATTTATGCTTAAGCAAGAACTTGGATTAAAAAGGTTAGTAGTGAATAAATTATCGATCTTATTGAACTACCTTTCCCCAATCCGTATGATATAGTTTTATGAGCTGATATAAAGCTAAGCTAAAATTAGCTTAGAAACAGTCAGTCGAAAACACTGTACACACTCGCTATTCCTTACTTTTCGCTCCAAGTTGATGAATAAAAAGAAAAAGATCGATCCCTTAACGGGGGAAGCGCTAGTCAAGAAAGTTAAAGAGCTAGAAAACCTCAGCAAAGAAGAAAAGGCTAGAGCCTGCGGTTACTACACTGTTACCAAAAGCGGTGTAGAGCGGGTGAATATGATGAAGTTCCTGAATGCTCTCATTGATGCTGAAGGAATTGAGTTAGACGGCAAACAAAATGGTAACGGACGTGGCGGTCGAAGTGCCAGCTACAAAATTAGCGTGCAATCGAACGGCAACTTACTGATTGGTTCTGCCTACACCAAACAAATGGGTCTAAGGGCAGGGGATGAGTTTGAAATCTCTCTGGGACGGAAGCACATTCATCTGCGGCAACTGGATAGAGAAGAAGGCGCTGAAGACGAAGAATTGGAAGAGGCATCCTAAAACTTTAGTTTTAGTTAGCAGTTATTCGTAATGAGTCATTGATTTGTAACCAATGACTCATTAGCGATTCTCTAAATTTTCAAACTGTTTGCTTGAGGGGCGGTAAATTTAACTCTTTCGACACTGGATTGAGGGGAAGATAGCGGCGCAGTGTCTTGCGAGTGGCAGCGACACTATAAGCTAAAGCGATTCCCTCTTGTTCCAGCACACCTAACACTTGTTGGGGGCGATCGCGGTCAACGACGGGTAACTGGTGGAGACCGCGTGCTGCCATCCGGTCTATCGCTTCTGCTACCGATTCATCAGGGTTTGCATACAGAATTTCAGTGGTACAGATGTCAGCAACTGGCTGATAAGCCAGATGACTGGTTAAATTGTTCGAGACATTGCAAAGAACGTTGTTTGTTTCTACTGTTTCAGTAGGAGCGGTAACTGGCGTTCGAGCTGTAGACATTGCTCGATTAATATCCTGTAAAGTGACGATGCCAATTAACTGCTCGGCATCATCAATGACTAAAGCACTGCGGCAGCGACCATTGGTTAAAGCTAAACCTGCCTCTAATACTGATAAAGAACCACTCAGCATCAAACCTGGTACTTGCATTGCTTCTGCAACTAACATTTGTTGCAAAATTTCTAACTGCTGGTCTTTCTCCACATTGAGTTCCAGCTGTTGGAGATTTTGACCTTTCGTTGGCGCTGACTTGAAGCGCTCCACCAGCCAAATGCTCAAACCGACTGCTGCCATCAGCGGCAAAACAATCCGGTAGTCGCGCGTTAGCTCAAACATTAACAGTATCGCTGTCAGGGGTGCCCTAGCGCTGCCAGCAAGAACGGCTGCCATTCCCACCATCGCGTAAGCTGGAGGTGCGGCAATCTGAATCGGTACGCCTGGAAGCATCGCTGCCAGAATTTTTCCATATGCTGCCCCCAAAGAAGCACCGAGGAACATGGCAGGGGCAAAGATACCCCCCACCAAACCGCTACCCAGACTAATTGCCGTCACGATCAGCTTGACTGCTAGCAAGGCGAGGAGTAACCCCAACGGAAAATCCACATCCTGAAGCATAGCGGCAATTGTTTCGTAACCGATGCCCAGAATTTGGGGCCACTGCAAAGCAACCAAGCCCAAACAGGCACCACCAATTACTGGACAAAGCGATCGCGGTATCTTTCCTAGCCACTCAAAACCGGCAATCTGTCCCCGAAAGAAACTTCGAGCCAGTTGAATCGACTGGGTATAAGTCAGCGACACCAAACTTGCTAATACCCCCAATCCCAGATAAAGCGGTAATTCTAGAGGACTGCGGACTTCATAGACGGGCAGCGTAAAAGCTGGTTGGGCACCCAAACCAATCTGAGCAATTAAAGACGCCACAACTGCTGCCAGCAACACGACGCTAACCGCTGAAGTTGCAAAGGTGGTTCCCAAGACCACCTCTAAAGCAAAGAAAACCCCGGCAATCGGGGCATTGAAACCCGCCGCCAGACCCGCCGCTGCTCCAGCACCCAGGAGTAACTGCTGCCTTTCTCTGGAGACTTGCAGTACTTGACCGAGCAGCATTCCAAAATTGCCGCCAATTTCCACGCTCGGCCCTTCTGGGCCTAAAGAGGCTCCACTACCGAGGGAAACAGCAGCCGCTACCATCTTGGTAACGGGTCGCAGGGGTAGCAACTCTCGGACACCTTGGGCAGCGGCAATCAGCGAAGAAATATTCGGCCCAAAATCGGGCCAAGCAAGACGCATTAAACCAACGATTAATCCTCCCAAGATGGGGATACAAGCTAAAGTCCAGGCACCCCAGCCTCCAATTATCCCCATCACCCCTTCCAGCATCAAGCTGTGGATGACAGCGATTAAATAGTGAAACGTGACAACGCCCATCCCGGTGCCGGTGCCAATTAGTACAGCCAACAGCAGGACGACGCTTTCGGGTGAGGGTTCGAGTCGATTGAGAATTTTAGTAAGACGAGAAGCCGGAGAAGTTGGTGCGGATGATTCCGCCAACAGCACATCTGACAATGGAGTGGCGCTCATTGATGGAGGTTAACAGGAAAAATGAGAAAAAGCTTAATTTTTATTCATGATTTTCATTGTAACTGCGAGCGATTGGCTATCAGCTTTAAAAGGCGAACAATTAGGGAAAATTTTGGGTTTTTAGCCTGCATAAACAGAGCATCCGGCATTTTGCTCGTTTTATGGTTTGCATGATGTACAACTTTGATGTGTGAAAGCTTAATTTCTATCCATAGCGATCGCTATGGATATACTGTTTGCCACTCTCAAACAAAGCCGGTTGAATCAGGAAGCAACCCAACTCGAATCTGGAGCAGCCATTCAACGTCTGTGTGTGTTGGGGTTGTCTGCTGCTGTGCGTCTGCTTCAATTGCCCAAAGGCTTGAAGATGTTACTCAATCAGCAACAGTCATCTTCTGTGATTCCCAGCAGCATTGCCTCACAGAGCTTGCACCCACACTTAATGGTCACTTAATAGCGGCATCCCAAAACAACGAACCCTTGTCCTCCCCTAAGGTTGGCTTAGGCAACTTAATTGCTCTACTAGACGGTTGACTCGGCTAGTAGAGCCAACGGACTACCGAAATTGCCACTCTTTTTCAGGATCTGCGACAGTTTGATTCTCTGTGTCTCGGTTGGTCTTTAGCTTCTTGCCTAGATGTGTATACACAGTAGTCGCTTGCAAAAGGACGCAGGGGTGGGGTTCCCCCCTATTTCAGCCAACTGAAATAGGTAAATTTTTTCTACAACCGATCGCAACAATAACGCTAAATTCGGCATTAATCGCTATTAATCGCTGAAATTCAGCTTAAATTACCTTTAGCATTCATTACCACTTCTCTCCTGGGAATTAGGGCACCAGAGGCAACTTTATTTCTCAAGAACGATACCTCAGCGGGATGAAAAGGAGAAAATACTGCTCTAAGCATTTTTTCATCAAACTCCAAACACTTCTATGGCAACTCCGATTGAATTTAATTTATTTGCTCCCTATAACAATGGAGCTGCTTTAATTGGGGATTTTTCTAACTGGGAAAGCATCCCAATGAAAAAAGGTAATGATGGTTATTTCCGTACCACAGTTGAACTGGAAGATGGAGTTTATCAATACAAATTCCGTGTTCAATCCAAATCTTGGTTCTTTGAACCGGATCAATGGATAGAGGTAGTTGACCCCTACGCCACCGATATTGATAATCCCACCCAAAACGGTGTTGTGAGAATTAAAGATGGTGAGCGGATTGTGGATACATACGTTTGGCAACATGACGATAAGCCACTGCCAAGTGATCGCGAATTAGTCATTTACGAATTGCACGTTGGCGACTTCTCCGGTGGTGAAGATGATCCCTACGCCCGAGGCAAATACGAACACGTTGTAGAAAAATTAGATTACCTATGCGAGTTAGGAGTTAATGCCATTGAGTTAATGCCAGTGAAGGAGTATCCAGGGGACCATAGCTGGGGCTATAATCCTCGTCACTTCTTTGCTACAGAATCCAGTTATGGCACAACTGAAGGGTTAAAAAACCTAATTGATGAGTGTCATGGTCGTGGAATTCGCGTCATTATGGACGGAATTTTTAACCACTCAGAAGCAGAAAGTCCACTGACGCAAATAGACCACGATTATTGGTACCATCATTCTCCGCGCGACCCTGATAATAACTGGGGGCCAGAGTTTAACTATGAACACTATGATGAAAATCTAGATCTTAAGCCTGCATGGAAGTTTGTTGGCGATACCGTGCGCTTTTGGATTCAGGAATTTCACATTGATGGCATTCGCTACGATGCAGCCAGACAAATTGCCAACTACGATTTCATGCACTGGATTGTTCAGGAAGCAAAAAATGCAGCTGGGCCAAAGCCGTTTTACAATATTGCCGAACACATTCCTGAAACCCCCAGCATTACGAATGTAGATGGACCAATGGATGGCTGCTGGCATGACAGTTTCTATCACTGCATTCTAGAACATATCTGCGGCGATACCTTTGACTTAGAGCGTCTCAAGGATGCCATTGACTGCAAGCGGCAAGGCTTCATGGGTGCTACGAATGTTGTGAATTACCTGACGAATCACGACCACAATCATGTTTTAGCTGAGTTAGGCGATCGCGGCATTTTGGATGAAGAAGCATTTAAGCGGAGAAAGTTAGGTTCTGTCATCAATATGACCGCTGTCGGCGTACCTCTGCTGTGGATGGGTGAAGAGTTCGGAGAGTATAAATACAAAACAACTGAACAAGCAAAAATTGATTGGACGCTCTTAGGTCATGACCTCAATCGCGGGATGTTTGAGTTTATCAAAGGCTTGATTCATCTCCGTAAAAATAATCATGCCCTCTACACCGAAAATATTGACTTTATCCATGAAGATCCAGAAGCAAAGGTATTAGCCTACAGCCGCTGGAATGGCGAGGGTTCTCGTGTTGTCGTTGTTGCAAACTTCTCTGACAATTTCCTAGGAGGCTATCACGTTCCTAACTTCCCCGAAGCAGGAACCTGGCACGAATGGACTGGCGATTATGATGTCGAAGCAGGGGAGGATGGCATCCAGCTCGACTTAGGAAGTTACGAAGCCAAAGTATTAGTTTGGCAGTAATCGAAACTTGCTAAAGCCTTGAACAGTAGCTTCTCTTTGCCGCCCTTAAAAAAGCAAAAAACTACTGTGTCTATACAGTGAACCTGCCAGTCTCGTTTTACTCCCCGTTAGCCGCTGCGCTAATGCTCTGCTATGGCGCAGCGTGGATTGGGGAATTGAATTATTCGTTAATATACTGCCTCACAACTCGAACGGTATTAAATGGATAGGTTTAGGAAAACAATTATTTCCTAAAAGAAGTATTGATTAGAGCCTTGCTTTTTAAGAAGCGAAGTTTCAACCCTTACTAGAGGTAAGAGCCGAAACCCATAAGGCTAATGAAGCAACAACTCTATTAGATACATTGCCTAAAAATCAGTGGATAATTTTAAGCACTTTTCAGTTGCTGGCTCTGCGTACTGGGTGCTAAAGCCCAACCTTCGCATCTTAATTTTTGGTAGGTTGCCCAACCCTTAGAACCGCCTGGAACTGGATAGTCTGGTACAGCATATTCGGGAAAAGCCGTATAAGGTCGCCACGGTTGATTGGGTGCAGTTCGTAAATGCAACAACTTTTCTCCACTGACTCCCATCGCTGGCAACCAACACATTTGTTTCAACATTTGAAACTCCTTAATTCAACTTAGAAATAATTGATTAATCAGACAATTTCTTTCTAGGAAAAACTAGATAGTAACTGCTGCAAAGCAGTAAGCAAGCATGATAAATGCAAGACCGAGACTAAGAGTAGAAAGTAGGGGAATCCATTGTAATGTACTCATCTTCAGCTCCTTTGAGCTGTTATTTATGACCCGATCTTCCCTATTCATCCCTGAATTGACATCTCTCGCTAGCCTTATTTGCAGTCTTTTTAAACCTATCTCTTAAAGTTTAGAAAATAGTTTTTGTCTACTTCTCCAGATATAAAAATCCGGAAGTTAGTTAATTTTGTTTTTGAAGATACAAACTTGATTAATGTTCTGCTATTTCTCAAGATAGATAATTCAGTATAATTCATTACTAAACTTTAAAATTATAAATGCAGGCTTTAAAAATGTTTGCAAAGAACCATTGGTCAACTAAGTAAGCGAATCTACTTCATTAAAAGCTTTTATGGCAGCAGTCGAATTCAATTTATTTGCTCCTCGCAACCAAGGAGCGGCGTTAATCGGCTCTTTTTCTAACTGGAAAAACATTCCAATGGAAAAAGGTGAGGATGGATATTTCCGAACCCAGGTAGACTTGGAGGATGGCATTTATCAATATAAATTTCGAGTTCAATCGAAAAGCCCAAAATTTGAACCCGATCAATGGGTGGATGTAATCGACCCATACGCTACAGACGTTGATGAAGCAAGAGGCCACAGTGTCGCACGGGTCAAAGATGGGAAGCGAATTGTTGATACTTACGTTTGGCAGCATGACGATACGCTCTTGCCAGACAATCACGAATTAGTCATCTATGAAATGCACGTTGCAGATTTTTCCGGTGGTGAAGATGACCCACACCAGCGAGGCAAATACCAAGACGCGATCGCTAAGTTAGATCATTTGAGCGAACTCGGAATTAATGCCATCGAATTGATGCCAGTAAATGAGTATCCCGGTGATTACAATTGGGGCTATACAGTCCGCCACTACTTCGCTACAGAATCCAGTTACGGCTCCACAGAAGATTTGAAGCGGTTTATTGACGAGTGTCATGGTCGAGGCATTCGCGTTTTCATGGATGGGATTTATAACCACACAGATGAAGAATGCCCGTTAATGCTGATTGACCGGAATTACTGGTACTACGAGCATATGCATTATCCAGAAGATCCGGGTAATTACTGGGGACCAGAATTTAACTACGACAACTACGACGAAAAGTTGGATGTTAAGCCTGCTTGGAAATACGTCGGAGATGTGGTGCGTTTCTGGGTTCAGGAATATCACATTGATGGGATTCGCTTTGATGCCGTGCGCCAATTGGCAAATTATGAATTTTTGGATTGGCTTGCGAAGCAAGCCAAGAAAAATACTGCTCTTAAGCCGTTCTACAACATTGCCGAACATATTCCCGATACCAAAACCGTAGTTTATCCAGAAGGTCCTCTGGATGGTTGTTGGCATGAAAGTTTTCGCTACTTTGTGCTTCCACATATTTGTGGCGAAATGTTTGAATTAGAAAAACTGAAGGAAGTTTTAGATCCCAGAAGGCAGGGTTATACGGCTGCTACGAATGTAGTGAATTATTTGGCAACTCACGACCGCCAACGTTTGATGAGAGAATTAGGCGATCGCGGGATTTTTGACAAAGCCGCATTTGGCAGAGCGAAGTTAGGAGCTGTTTTGTTAATGACGGCGGTAGGTGTGCCAATGCTCTGGATGGGAGAAGAGTTTGGAGAATACCAGCGCAAAAGTGAAAACGTGACTCAGCCAAAGAAAATTGCTTGGCCTTTGTTGTCACAAGACTTAAATCAAGATTTGTTTGAGTATTACAAAAAGTTAACCGCTCTCCGGAAAGAAAATCCAGCTCTTTCTAGCGATAACATTGAGTTTTTTCACGAAAATCCAGAGGCAAAAGTGTTGGCGTACTACCGTTGGAACGAACTCGGTTCCCGTGTGGTTGTTGTGGCGAATTTCTCAGATAAGTCTCTGTCAGGGTATCGCATTCCTAACTTCCCATCCTCTGGGACGTGGCAGGATTGGATGAATAACTCCCGCATCGAAGCTGGAGAGGATGGCTCTCTAGTTGACTTGCCAGAGTACGAAGCGAAGGTGTTTGTCTGTCAGTAACCGAATCTATTGCTTGGAAGAATCTTTCAACTCAAGGAGGGACAATTGATAAATTGTCCCTCCTTGACGTATGGCGTCTCTACAACTCTTATGCCGTGATATCCTGATTTTTGCAAGCTACTTCCCCACGGTGTGCAAACTTTGGGGTTGGAGTTTTTTAGTCCACAATCTCACGTTGATAGCAGCATATCTGCAATGTTCTCATCCCAACCCCCTGAAGAGAATGGGTCTTCCGTCCAAACCGTCTCGTTGACGGATGAATCCGGGCGATCGCTTAGTTGTTACATTGAGCATTCCATAGAAGTAGATGGTGAAGAATACGTCATCCTCCTGCCGGTAGATTCACCTGTAGAAATTGTGGCGTGGGACGAGGAGAAGGAGGAGGAAGAAGCCACCTTAGTCGAAGACGACGCCGAAATTGACGAAGTTTTTCCCACGGCTCAAGCAGTCCTGGCAGAGCGGAATCTCGCCTTAAAGCGAACCGCATTTGCTCTGACTGTTGCCGGTGAACTGCCTGCGGTTGAAGAGGAAGAAATCCTCACCCTGGAAATCGAAGATGACGATACTCAGCTCGAACCAGAGGAATTTCAGTTTCTAGCCAGCTTTTATCACAAAGAACAAGAATACACAATATACACGCCTCTCGATCCGCTGCTATTGTTTGCGCGGATTAATAGTGCGGGTGAACCAGTGCTACTTTCCCCTGAGGAATTTAAAAAAGTGCAACCGCTGCTGGAAGATCAGCTATTTGATGAAATGGAATAGGTAAAGAATTAAAAATTAGAAATTGAAAATTAAATATGAAGAATTTTCTTTTTTTAATTTTTAATTTTGCCTTCTTAATTCCATGACAGCGGTTGTTACCCGCAATCAAAATGAAAGCAATCCAACGCATCTCCAAATGGACGTTTTATCTCGCCTTAATCCCAGCAACGCTCGGACTCTGTGCATGGCAGGGTTGGGCGTGGTGGAGCTGGGCGAGTGCGCCCCCCGTTGCCGAAACTCAACCGTCAGCGAATGCTGGAAAAGATACATCAGTGCTAATCCGGATTCCTCAAGGAACCTCGGCGCAGCAGATAGGGCGCGATCTAGAAGCAGCAGGGTTGATTCGCTCCGCTGATGCTTGGAAGCTATGGACGTTTTGGTTGGACTTGCAAAAGCGACCGGGTGGGTTTAAAGCTGGGACTTACCAGTTGTCACCCACCCAGCCGCTGCCAGCGATCGCTGATAAAATTTGGACGGGCGATGTCGTGCAGCTTTCCTTCACAATCCCTGAAGGATGGTCGCTTCAGCAAATGGCGGCTTACTTTGAATCTCAGGGATTTTTCAAAAGCGAAGAATTTCTCACTGCCGCAACTCAGATTCCCAAAGACCAGTATCCTTGGCTACCTGCGGATTTGCCTTATTTAGAAGGTTTTTTGTACCCGGATACCTACAAGCTAAATAGCGATCGCATCACCCCCCAAGCCATCATCAAACAAATGCTAGATCGCTTTGAACAGGTGGCACTCCCCATCTATCAACAAGCGCCAAACAAAACCCAGATACCTCTTCTTCAATGGGTGACATTGGCTAGTATTGTCGAAAAAGAGGCAGTGATTCCGGTCGAACGCCCTCAGATTGCTGGTGTGTTTACACAACGCCTTCAGAAAGGGATGAGACTGGAATCCGATCCAACAGTTGAGTATGGACTCGGCATTCGGCAAACAGCGGATCAGCCCTTAACTTTGGCTCAGGTGAGGACAGCCTCCCCCTACAATACTTATCTCAACGCAGGATTGCCCCCAACTCCCATCGCCAGCCCTGGCTTAGGAAGTCTCAAAGCCACTCTCAATCCTGAAAAAACAGACTACCTCTTTTTTGTGGCTCGCTACGATGGCACCCATGTGTTTAGTCGGACGCTACAAGAACACCAAGCCGCTACAAACGCGATTCGCCAACAACGGCAACAAAGCCGCTAACAACAGTACCTAGATTGGTCTAGTCGCCAAGCTGCCAATAAGTCTAATTAAGATCGGGGAAGTTGGACTTGCAACTACTAGCAATCCCATTGATAACTTTGCCGGGTTGAAAAAGCTCTTACCTGGGAGTTCTCCTAACAACTCACACTTACAATTAAAAACTGCTTATGTCCTGGGTAACACGGTTACAGCCTGACTTAATTCTGGGCAGACCTATTGTGAGTCTGACCCCCGATCTTCTCCAGCAATATCATCTCAAAGGTTTAGTCTTGGATGTCGATGACACGCTGGTACCCCTAAAAGCAGCCGAGGCGTCTGAAGAACTCGTGGAATGGGTGAAGGAAATTAGACAGGTGGCGACGCTATGGCTGGTGAGTAATAACTTGAGCGAAAACCGAATTAGTGGCATCGCTCGCTCATTAAATTTGCCTTACATTACCAGCGCTGCTAAGCCATCGCGGCGCAAGCTGCGGCAGGCTGTCACCGCGATGAACCTTCCTGTCGAACAAGTAGGAATGGTGGGCGATCGCTTATTTACAGACGTTTTAGCAGGCAACCGACTCGGTATGTTTACCATTCTCGTCGAGCCGATGCTTGACCCAGCGCTTGCCGTGCGCTCTTATCCAGTCCGTACCTTTGAAGTCTGGGTGTCCCAAGCCTTGGGCGTCTCGTTCACCGCAAAGCAACAAAACTTAAAAAATTCAGACAAATCCTGAAAAACCAAAATATAAAGAAATAATTATGAGATTCTCGATTGTCAAAAATCCCTGGCATTATACATATGGTTCAAATGGGGTCAGCCAATATAAAGACCCTAAACATTAATCCCCGTGAATACCTGTGTAAAGCGTCAGTTCCCAGATGGAGGAGCTGGCGTTTTACAATTTGGAATGGGAAATCGGCTGAAGCTAATCACTCATTGCCAATTCCCAGCCTCCAGACGCGATAAATCAGATGCGATTTATCGCGTCTGGACAATCTGTTCCCCCTCCCCTCTACTCCCCTGCGCCCCCTCTCTTTTGTGAGTCAAACCCTTGTCATCAAAATTGGTACTTCCAGCCTGACATCGCCTGAAACAGGTCATCTGGCTCTTTCCACCATCGCTGCCTTAGTAGAAACCCTCACAGATTTACGGCGGCAAGGTCATAAAGTGGTGCTAGTTTCTTCGGGTGCTGTCGGAGTGGGTTGCGCCCGCTTGGGACTCGTGCAACGTCCGCGCACCCTAGCACTCAAACAAGCAGTGGCAGCAGTCGGTCAGGGACGCCTGATGCGTGTATACGATGACTTTTTTACAACCTTAGAACAACCCATTGCCCAGGTTCTCCTGACTCGCAGTAGCTTCAAAGAACGCTCAGCTTATATCAACGCCTCCAACACCTTTCGGGAACTGCTGCGGTTGGGCGTTATCCCCGTGGTGAATGAAAATGACACCGTAGCCGTAGAGGAACTGAAATTTGGGGATAATGATACGCTTTCAGCCCTAGTTGCCAGCTTGATAGAGGCAGATTGGCTATTTTTAATGACCGATGTAGACCGACTGTACTCCGCCGATCCGCGTCAAGTTCCGGATGCTCAGCCGATCGCTCTAGTGAACCACATTGATGAGCTGGAGGAATTACAAGTACAAACAGGCGATCGCGGCTCTCAATGGGGCACAGGCGGCATGGTTACAAAAATTACTGCCGCCCGCATTGCTACCAGCGCCGGAGTTCGGACAGTCATCACCGAAGGGCGATTTCCCCGCAACATCCAAAAAATCTTGCAAGGAGAACCCCTCGGCACTCAGTTTGAACCCCGCGACACGATGGGCAACGCCCGTAAGCGTTGGATTGCCCACGGGTTGATTCCTGCTGGGAAGCTATATCTGGATAAGGGAGCGATCGCGGCAATTAGTCAGGCAGGAAAATCCCTCTTAGCTGCTGGGATTACCCTCGTCGAGGGAGACTTCCAGGCGTCAGACGCTGTGCAGTTATGCGACCCTCAAGGACGGGAAATAGCTAGAGGGCTGGTGAACTACAGCAGCGACGAGCTACAGCAAATTAGTGGACGCCGTTCCGAAGAAATTCCTGCCATTTTAGGCTACGCCGGTGCAGAAACCGTCGTCCATCGAGATAATCTTGTCATTAGTTAGTCAGCAGTCAGTTGTTTTTTCTGCCAATAACTAATAACAAATGACTAATTACGACTAATTGCTTCAGGCGGAGCAATATCAGGCCCAACCGCCACTCCTTTCTGACCCGCCTTTAAACCGGGTTTCGCAGCAGGTTTCACAGGACGATGCGACTCAGAAGCAGATGAGTTGTTAGGAACATCCGGTGGAGAATCAGCAGACGCCGATGATTGTGAATGGTTCGACATCAAAGCGAGTCCTCCCACTGCCCCTGCCACTAGCGCAGCATAACCCACGTATAAATGAACTGTATTGAGCTGAAATCCAAACCCAGGCACTGATTTCGGTCGGTACCAAGAAGGCAGTACAGATTTTGCAGGATCGGGCGCGGGTAAGGAAGCAGCCATTGCAGCACCATCTAACCCCAAGGCGACCCCCATTCGGCGAATAAAACCTCGGACATAGATATCCTCAGGCAAATGCTCGAAGCAACCGACTTCCAAAGCCTGAATGTGATGAAGCGGCACGAGTGTTTGATTGTGAAGTTGGCGCAGAGTCATTGACTGTGCATGACGTGCCTGCCCTAATTGCTGACCAATTTGACGCAGGCACTCTTGCCGTTGCTCATCTGCGATTTGCGCTGCCAGTTCCGCCTTAGAGAGCTTTTTGAGTGGTTTGGGAAAAACCGGATCTGGGCTGGTTGGCACAGGCAGTGGCCTAATGTCTACTAAATCGGCAGGTGAGGCATTCATGCTGCGTCCTTGGTCATTCGTTAAAGTTAAGTCATTCGTCGCGGATTCTGGGTGATTAACGGATGGCTGTTCGCTATGGACTGATGACTCTTGAGGCTGAGTGCTGGCTTGCGGCTCTTGTTGATTGTTACCAATTTCTGGAGATGTGACTGGGACAACCTTATAAGTTTTCGCAAACTGCTGGAACGCTAGCCGGATGGCTTCTCTCCCTACTGCCTTAACCATAATCTGGGCACTCCCAGCAGCTTCTCCCAAGATTGTCTGTAACCCAGCCAAGGCACGATTGTAGACTTCGCTGCTATGGAGTTCAGATTCTATCCTGCTAAGGATAGACCGTAATACTTCCTGAGAAATTTCAATGGTTGGGCTTTCGGTAATACCGCTACCATATGCCGATTGTAATGCCATGACTTTTCTTGTCGAGCGTGCTTGAGGAAAACCAAACTTATGCGATCGCTCGCGAGCGTGCATTCCTGAGAGCCTAAAACGGCTCCCCACGACGGTTACAAGGGCTTTTTACCCATAACTGACGGTGAATTCGCAGGCTGTTTGAGCTATCTGAGTAAAGTATTCGGCAAGCGGGAACTAGATTCCGGATCGAGCAAAAGTCAATTTTCTCTGTTCAGCGGCGTCACTTAGAACCTGAAGTGCGTTTAAACTTAATAAATTAAAATAACAATTTTCGCCTTATTTAGAATCCAGGGGTCAGACTGAGGATAGATTCTGGCTCCTGGATTCTGTAGAGACCTTGTGGTGGTCAGTCTCAACTTGGCTCCTGACAACTGAATGCAATTTGGCGGTTTAGTGCTGACGGCGGTTTCCTGGCTGGTAATCTTTAACCCAGCAGCGTTCCAAAAGGTGAATTCTGTAACAATACGAGAAGCGGCGGGGATTGAGCACTAATTTAGTTTTGGAACTAAACAGGGGCTGATTGAGAAACTGCCACAGAGGGAACCGAATCTTGCCGTTTTGGGGAGCCATAGTTTGAAAATTCCAGATAGCAGTAGTACAAAACAGGGGCACCGTGCATCTATCTATGGTGACATCTGCTTGGTTAATATTACCTTGCCAAAGATTACTACAAATTTGCTTGGGTTAGATTACGGAATCTCCAGAAAGTGTTTTTGCAAACTCTGTACTTCCACGGATGCGCTGTTGAACTGCCCAGTTAGGGTACTCTGCTACTAGAGCGTAAGCGCTATGTAAGCGCTCTTCTAGAGACCGTGTCAAGATATTTCAAGGAGCAGCTCAACAATTGAATCTTAGGTACTTATACTTAATAGATGTAGCGAGATTTTCTACTACTACCAAAGATAGAAAAAATTTATAGGCGAGCAGGCTTAAATAAATTTACAAATCTTAAAATATCAGGGGCACCAAGGCTAGTAAATTGCGTAAGTTTTAATCTGCAAAGATCGACTACAACCTCAATTAAGTTCACAAGATACAGCAATCCTACTCAAGTTGTGATAATTCAGGGCTTGAGATACCCAACTTCTAAGAAGTTGGGTATCTTGCCTTCGGGAATCATTTAGAACTGCTGTAGCAACCTTATTCGACTTGTGAAATATAAAAAACTTCGTAAGCGATGCTGACGTACACAATCTCCGCTTTAGGCGCAAAGAAGGCCAAGGAAAGCTCAGAAGCAGTCTATTAGTTTTACAAAATATTGAATCTAAGATTGCAGGAGCAATTCATCTCATTCAAAAAATGTTAGATGCTTCTCTTAGGTTAAGAATAATTTAATCTTTTGAAGAGTTTATTAATTAAATTCTATATCTATCCATTGAAATATATACATACCTGTCTGCGGGGAGATAGAAAATCAAAACTTGCTGCTTGTTATAGCAAATATACAAAGATAATTGGTAATCATTTGTAAAAAAAACTTATTTTTATTTCTACTTAATAATTAACTGACAAAACCTGAGCGAATGCTTCATAATTGTGCATCCTCTTTAGGGCTTATGTATTGAATTTATTGAAGTCAGTCGCTAGCCAGATGGAGCCAGCATAGAGACTTTTAGCATAGATACATATAGAAATACACAAGAAATTTGGAGGAAAAGAAAAGCATGGTTTTATACAAGCTTGAAGATTTCGACACAGACTATCAAGACACTTTTGGCGGTGAAGACGTTAAGGGATTTGACGTCTATTCAGATATCAGCGATGACAAGGTTGGTAGCGTCAAAAATATCTTAGTTGATGAATCGGGGCGTTTCCGCTATTTAGTTGTTGATACAGGCTTCTGGGTTTTCGGTAAGCAAGTATTGCTACCAGTGGGTCGTTCTCGGATCGACTATGATAATCGGCACGTCTACGCTGTTGGGCTTACCAAAGAGCAAGTAGAAAATTTACCGGAATTTGGCGACGAGCTCAAGGTTGATTACGATTACGAGGAGCAGGTGAGAGGAGTTTATCGCAACTCGGCGGTAGAGCCATCTGTGGAAACATCGGCACCGATAAACACAGCAACACCTTTAGATGCATCTGCACCTTTGGGGGCACCTGTTGTGGAACCTAGTTACGCCGCTCCGATGGCAGGTGCTGTACCTGTTGAGGATAATTATGAAGCTTACGATCGCGATCGCTACAATTATCAGCAAGAGCCATCTTTGTACGATATGAACGATCGGGATCATCAAACCCTCAAGTTGTACGAAGAACGGTTGATTGCTAATAAAACCCGCCAGAAAACAGGCGAGGTAGCGGTTGGTAAACACGTTGAAACTGAGACAGCGCGAGTTTCAGTCCCCATTGAAAGGGAGCGAGTGATCGTTGAGCGCGTGACTCCAGCAGATGCGGGAAGAGCTGTTACTCCGGGCGAAGCTGCCTTCCAGGAAGGGGAAGCTGCACGGGTGGAAATCTACGAAGAAACTCCTAACATTCAAAAGGAAGCTTTTGTACGTGAGGAAGTCAGAATCAGAAAAGAAGTAGATCGTGAAACGGTTAATGCTGAAGAACAGCTTCGTCGAGAAGAACTGGATGTGAATAGTAACGATCTGCCCATTCGGGATCAAAACATCCGCACCGATCGCGATCGCATCTAATCGCGTAGAGGCTACACCCTTTTGAATCTGAAATAATGGGTGAAACGCTTCAAGTGTAAATATTAAGGGGTAGGTTTTTTAACCTACCCCTTAATATTTGAGAGCAGCTAATCGATTCAGGTAATGGGTGATTCGTCGGACAATTCCCCATTACCCGTGACATTTATGACAGTTGATTCAACCAGGGACTGACATCTACACCTAGCTTTTGACCGAGTAATAGCAACTGACGTAGCTGAGACGAATTGCCGTTAGTTTCTGACTCCAGCAGAGGCACAATTTGGCTGTGGAGACAGCTAAAGTAGAGTTCTTGAGGGCGATGCAAAGATAAGCCGAGGTGTAGCTGATTGCCTACAGAAATCATGCGCTCTAAGCGTTGGATATCTGCTTCTAGAGTGGCTGGGTTAGAGTCGTGCAGAAGCTTCCAGAGCGATCGCAAGATCAACTGCTCTAACGTTTGCTTGGCATCGGGAATATTTAGCTGACAACGCAATTGATTCGCTTCTTTCGCGATCGCTTCCAGTTCTGCCAGCTGATTCAAACCTTGCTGGGGTTCACCGTTTTCTTGCTCCAGTGCCCGTAGAGACATCCGGGCGCGGTTAGAAATTGCCACTTCTGCGGCTACTTGCAACTCTTGCGGAACAGGTAGCTCATCGCGCTGGAACGCCATCAAGATGCCGTAGTTATCCCGGTAAACCTGCGTATAAAGCTGGTCTAAGCGCGTTAAAGTTTTCTGACTCAGCAGCCGCATAATCCGGTGCCGTTCCTCAGCAAATAATTTCTGCAAATTGAATGAATTACCCCCAAATAGTTGGGACATCGCCAGGATCGCGTGAGCAGCACTAGCCTGTTGCAGAGCCGCAAACAGCTTTTCTTTCATCTGGCTATAAGTGCGGCGACCGGCAAACGGTTGAATGCAGCAGTGGAAATCCCAGCCGCCCAAATGAAGAACGGCAAAGACTAAATGAGTACTTTCCCAGGTAATTTCTGAAGTTAGTCGCAGTTGCCCCACCGCTAGAGTCAGCGATCCCATGCGTTGCATCTGGTAATCCAACTGATGAGCATCGTAACAGTAGACCCGCTGTTGTTGGGGATAGGTAGTGAATAGGGAACTGATGGCATAGTGTGCTGCCACTTGCTCTATACCAATCTGGGCACTGACTACCAGTTGCCGGTACACCTCAGCTCCGTGCTTGAATAAATCAACATTACTGGGAGCTTGGGAGAGGCGTTTGATAAATCCTTTTTCCAACTGCACACCAGAGACATCACCGGCAAGTTCCAATGCTCTAGCGGCGTAGCGGAGAATCTGCGTTCCTTCGGGTCTTGAGAGTTCTTCAAAGAACCAGCCGCAACTGGTGTACATCAGCAGACTATGGCGCTGCATCTCTAATAGGCGCAGGGCGTCTACTTGTTCTGATGGTGTTAGTTTGCGGGTGCGATGGCGGGCGAGGAAGCGCTCTACATTGGCAGGAGAGCGATCGCGAATTACGTGGATATATTCATCCCGTGTCGCCCAGGGATCGCGGAAGAACTGGCGACCCGTTTCTTCATAAACTTTGCTTAACTGATCCCGCAACCAATCTAGGGCATTCCGCAGGGGACGCCGCCATTTTTGGTGCCAAACGCCACCTTCGCCACCGCAACCGCAATCATCCTGCCATCGATTCACTCCGTGAGCGCAACTCCAAGCGGTGACTGGCTTCAGTTCCACTTCCCAGGTGGGAGGATTCAGACTCAGGTAATGGGCATAGTTGGTGACAGTCCAGCCGCGCCGGGGAAACTCTTCTACAAACGCAAAGGCTAAAGTTTTCTCTGTCCCGCTTTTGTGATGTCCAAAAGTTTCGCCATCTGTGCCAACAGAGATGAGCTGCGAAGTCCGGCGATCCCCGCGCACGGCTGAACCGATGCGCCCAGCTAGCGTACCCGCCCAGCCCAGGACATCGTTAAATCCCATGTCCCGCGAGATCGGGCCATCGTAGAAAAAGATATCGATGTAAGGGGTATCTGGGGTTTGGTTGGTGGGGAATGAATACTCAGGGCTAAGGGGTGAATCTTGCGTGCTGAGTGTGGGTTTTAGATAACAGCGATAAGGACGGGTAGGATCGATTTGAGAACCGCCCACTTCCAACCATTGAGTCACAGGCTGCTCGTCTGTGGGGATCGGTCGGCAACGTTCAGCTTGAGAAGGTGCTAAAACAATGAATTTAATTCCTTCTGCAACCAATGCTTCTAAGGTTGCATAGTCAACGGCAGTTTCAGCCAGCCACATTCCTTCGGGATCGCGCCCAAATCGGGAACGGAAGTCTTCTTTACCCCAGCGGATTTGGGTGTACTTATCCCGCTCGTTGGCAAGCGGCATGATGATGTGATTGTAAACTTGCGCGATCGCATTGCCGTGTCCGTTCAGGCGATTGCTACTTTTGCGATCCGCTTCCAGAATTCGCTGATATACCTCCACGTCGTAGCGTTCCAGCCACGACATCAATGTGGGACCAATATTAAAGCTGAAATACTCATAGTTATTCACGATCCCCACGACTTCGCCCCGGTCATTTAGCACTCTGGCAAAGGCATTCGGGCGATAGCATTCATGGTGAATCCGCTCATTCCAGTCATGGAACGGAGACGCACTCGGCTGCCGTTCAATCGCATCTAAATAAGGGTTTTCGCGGGGCGGTTGGTAAAAATGACCGTGAACCGTAACATAAACGCCGGTAGCCGTTTGCAGGGGATCGGTTGCTACACTGGTGTTTGCTGTTCCCTCAGCAGAATACTGTGAAGCTGGTCTTTCAGCAGCAGAAGTCATAGGATCGCATCCAAAATTAGTAAAAAATTAGGGTCAATAACTTATCTAGATAGACTGAGCATCCCCGCGTTTACTTTAACGCCAGGGAAACAGCAAGTTAAATCAGTCCATCTGGAGAAGGCGAAGACTCACCACCCAAACATGGTAAAGACTCTTGGGGGCGAAGCCTTCTCTCCTTAAATGGGGGGATCAAAGCAATCGGTTTAACATCCAATTATTTTGCCCGTACCGATGAGCAACTGCCTGTGCCCCATGCCGGTAACGGTCAATGAACAAAATTGAAAAGCCAGGATAGTTACTTGTTACTTACATGATTCAAGCGTAATGCTGCCATGCTTGGAACACTAACTTCATGCAAATGAATAGTAAATTAACTTTGCTTAAGGAATCCTGCGTCTAAAGAAATATTCTGTTACATACTCAAAGACTGAAAGAAGCCAGAACACTCAACAAGCGGCTATCCTAGACACGAGCTAAATACGAATAATTTGGATGCTGTCTCTAAACACGCTTTTTTCCATTCTTTTGTTGTTTATCCCTATTTCCATTACGGCCCACTTTCTGGAATGGGGATCGTCAGTCGTCTTCATCACCGCTTGTCTGGGGATTATTCCCCTTGCCGCTTGGATGGGCACCGCCACAGAGGAAATCGCGGTTGTTCTTGGCCCCTCCTTGGGAGGACTGCTGAATGCTACTTTTGGCAACGCCACCGAACTAATTATCTCCCTCGTTGCCCTCAACGCGGGGCTGGTGGATGTCGTCAAAGCGAGTATCACCGGCTCTATTATCAGCAACTTACTCCTGGTCATGGGCTTTTCCATGCTATTGGGGGGCTTGCGCTTCAAAGAGCAGGAATTTCAGCCAATGGTGGCAGGGGTAAATGCCTCGGCAATGAACCTAGCAGTGATTGCAATGCTGTTACCAACCGCGATGGACTATACCTCCACCGGGATTGATGAAGCCATCGTCCAGCAACTTTCCGTCGCCGTTGCCGTAGTATTAATCGGAGTCTATGGGTTGACGCTGCTATTTTCGATGAAGACCCACAGCTATCTCTACGATGCGGGTGTGGCAGAACAGGAGATACTTACTGAGTTAGCTGAGTCAAATCTCGCTCCAGAAGATCCGGAACACAAAGTTAACCTGCCCCTATGGATTGGAGTGCTATTAGGCGCAACGCTACTGGTTGCGGCGGAGTCGGAACTATTGGTTTCCTCCTTGGAAGAAGCCACCTCCCAACTGGGTCTGACGGCGCTGTTTACAGGGGTGATCCTGGTTCCGATTATTGGCAATGCTGCCGAACACGCCACCGCTGTCACCGTAGCGATGAAAAATAAGATGGATCTTTCTATCTCAGTGGCGGTAGGTTCTAGCTTGCAAATTGCCTTATTTGTGGCTCCGGTTCTCGTTCTGACAGGTTGGGCGTTGCACAAACCGATGGATTTGGACTTCAACCCCTTTGAATTGGTAGCAGTAGCGGTGTCGGTACTCATTGCCAATTCGATTAGTTCTGATGGCAAGTCGAACTGGTTAGAAGGTACGCTGCTATTGGCTGCTTATGCAATTTTGGCGTTGGCTTTTTACTTCCACCCAGTCATGGGGGGGATTGGGTAGAAAGACAAAAGGTAAAAGTTCTTTCTTCGAGCTTTTGTGTTTTGTGATGACTCCTCCGGCGTCTATCGACCGTTGAAAAAGGCGATCGCTAACCTGAATGGGTGATTCTTTTTTACCTGGCAGGGTGAGGGGGAAGCGTGGCAAAGCAGATTACCTTGGAACTGTAGAAAAGTTTTGATTTGCTTCCAGGTCATCCCTAGAAGTGAATCAAAACCGCGATCGCCCTTTCTCACTAAACGCGATCGCTATCTCTATACAGAAACTCTATACGGAAAATTCCTCAATCAAAAAACCGCTTTCTTAAAGAAGGCGGTTTTCTGATATTTGTGGCACAAACCTTGGCGCTAATTGCAATCGCCCTTATTGTAGACTCAGAAATTTCTCTAAAGCGGCAACCATGACTGGAGGCCAACGGCGGACATTTTTCACCCAGTCAATATCTTTATAGCGACGATCGATTCCGACAACCGCAACCCAGTTACTTTCGGCTTCACCCCGATTTCCCTGTTCCCAGAGAGCAGCGGTGAGGGCAGCCCGCATATCAGGAAACTGGGGGTATTTGCGAACAATATTCTTCATAGTGCGAATCGCTTCTTTTTGCTCGCCCATTTGATACAGAGCGATCGCATAATTGGCTCTGGCAAACGCAAAATTGGGAGCGAGATCGGCTGCTTTTTTGTAGTCAGCGATCGCTTCCTCCCACTCGCCCAATCCCGCTTTGGCATTCCCCCGGTTGTTGTAAGCCATTGCATCCTTGGGATCGATTTCCAGCACCCGATTGTAATCGGCGATCGCTTCCAAATATTTTCCCTGTCCTTCTAATGCCGTACCGCGATTCAGATAGGGATCGGTGGCGTTCGGGGCGAGTTCAATAGATTTATTAAAGTCAGCGATCGCCTCTGACAATTTATTCTGGCTTACCTTGGAATTTCCCCGATTGCTCCAAATAGCCGGATTAGCGGGAAATCGCTCAATCAGTTGTGTCCAAAGCCCTTCAGCCGTAACAAAATCACCGGCATTTGTCGCAGTAAATGCTTTAGCCGCTAGTTCGTCTCCTTCCTGCAACTCAGTTTCCGTGTAAGTGGAAGGTTGTTCTTGGGCGATCGCTAGCGGCGCATTCACGAACCCAGTTGAAACAGTAATAAACAGAATGCTCAGTAAAGTCAGAATCCAACGAATCATATTATCTTGGCTTTTAGATTTTGGTAGCATAGGCGCTGCCCAGCAGAAAGCTATCGCGGTTCTCCCTTTGTTGCAATACACACTTCGTCACTTCACCCCCAACCCCTCACCGAAAAGCGGACTGTATTCAAACCCTCCTCGCTTGCGGGGAGGGGCAGGGGTGGGGTCAAACGGTACTTGCATCCAAACGAGAATTGCGATAATCCGTAGGCAATGCCCATCCTACTACTGCTGTATTCGTCATTTGTCTTTAGCTTATTATCCTTAGAATAATGACGAATCATATCCTAAGTGCTTTCGGGCTGCTGGAGTGGCAATGCGACCGCGAGGCGTGCGGTGCAAATAGCCAATCTGCAATAAATACGGCTCGTAGACATCTTCAATTGTTTGGGCATCTTCCCCTGTGGCGGCGGCGATCGCTTCCAAGCCTACAGGTCCCCCATTAAATTGTTCTATCATCACGGTCAGCATCAACCGATCTGCCCAATCTAAACCCATCGGATCTACACCGAAGACTTCCAAAGCTTCCACCGCAATAGGTTGTGTAATTTCCCCAACTTTTTTTACCTGAGCAAAATCTCGCACTCGTTTTAAAAGGCGATTGGCAATTCGGGGAGTTCCACGGGAACGACGGGCAATTTCTTCAGCACCATCCGGCGTAACCGGGGCTTGGATCACTTCAGCAGTCCGCTGCACAATCAAAATCAGTTCATCCAACTCATAAAAGCGTAACCGTTGAATTAAACCAAAGCGATCGCGCAACGGTGACGACAGCGAACCTACCCGCGTTGTTGCTCCCACAAGCGTAAAGGGTGGTAGCGGCAAGCTGCGAGTTTTCGCGCTTTGACCCTTCCCAATCGTAATATCTAACCGAAAATCCTCCATTGCCGGATATAGCAATTCCTCCGTCATCCGACTCAATCGGTGGATTTCGTCAATAAATATAATATCTCCCGGCTTCAGGCTCATCAGTATCCCTACAATATCGCGGGGACGCTCCAAAGCGGGTGCAGATGTGATTTTACAAGTGGTTCCCATCTCCGTCGCTAAAATCAGCGACATCGTGGTTTTTCCCAAACCCGGCGGGCCATACAGCAGCAAGTGATCCATCGACTCGTCTCTGCCTTTTGCCGCTTGAATCGCAATTTCTAGAACGCCCTTGAGGTCTTTTTGCCCGATATAGTCAGCCAGCCGCTGGGGTCGCAGACCTTCTTCCTGCTTCTCGGTTTCGTCCATTGCGACAGTTGGCTGTAATAACTCTTCAACCGTTTCCTCTGGCTGAGATTTGCGGCGTCCCCCTGGCTTTCGGCGTTCCTGGGGTTTCCCGTTGGGTTCTTGAGGCTGTTGTTTAGAAGAAATTATCGCCATGATTAAAAATTTATTTTAAAAACAATACCAAGACATGAAGACACAGAAGGTCTAGAGTGTATAGGCTTTCATTATCATTACATCGGGGAACCAGAGGATTGTCATGCTTGCAAAAAGAATACTGCCTTGCTTAGATGTGAAAGCGGGGCGAGTTGTCAAAGGGGTTAACTTTGTCAATCTCCAGGATGCTGGCGATCCGGTGGAACTGGCACAAGCTTATAATCAGGCGGGTGCGGATGAGTTGGTGTTTCTGGATATTACTGCCACTCACGAAGACCGGGGCATCATTCTGGATGTGGTATATCGCACCGCTGAGCAGGTATTTATCCCCCTTACCGTGGGCGGGGGAATTCAATCCTTAGAAAATATTAAACAATTGTTAAGGGCTGGCGCAGACAAAGTCAGCATTAACTCGGCGGCGGTACGCGATCCAGAGTTGATCGATCGGGCGAGCGATCGCTTCGGCAATCAGTGCATTGTGGTAGCAATTGATGCACGAAAACGACAAGACCCCACCAACCCCGGTTGGGATGTTTACGTGCGGGGCGGGCGAGAAAACACAGGCATCGATGCGATCAATTGGGCGCAAGAAGTCGAGCAACGCGGCGCGGGCGAACTGCTCGTTACCAGTATGGACGCCGATGGAACTAAAGCTGGCTATGACTTAGAGCTTACGCGCACTATAGCGGAACAAGTACAAATTCCAGTAATTGCCTCTGGTGGGGCTGGTAACACGAGTCACATTTATGACGCCTTAACGGAAGGGAAAGCGGAAGCTGCCCTGCTGGCTTCCCTCCTGCATTACGGAGAACTCACTGTATCAGAAATTAAAAACTATCTCGTAGAGCATCAAGTGCCGGTGCGGCTTTTGTAAAAGCGAAACTTCTTCCTTCTGGAAGAAGCGGGGTTGGCTTTGTAGCATCAATCTGTTCGGTTGTATATATTAGAATAAAGGAAGTGTTACAAAACGTAAATTATGTTAGTTGGTATTTTAATTTTTGATGTGGCTCTGGTGGCGTGGTCGCTGCACCTGATGCAGGAAGCCTTCGACCAACAGGAGTTCTCTTTAATGCTTGCTGGCACCCTGGTGGCGCTATCCGCAGCCGCCATGCTAGTTGTATATTTCCTGATGAACAGCTACATGGGTTATATCAGCCATCTTGCTCAACACCCCTGTTCGTTTTATTAATTTATCGTTGCTGAAATTTTACTTGACGACTTGCGAATTTTTAAGGCATAATCATAAAGCACCGTAAGGGGTTATAGCTCAGTTGGTAGAGCACCTCAATGGCATTGAGGGGGTCAGCGGTTCGAATCCGCTTAGCTCCATAAGAATAAACCTCACCCCCAACCCCTCTTTTGTGACTTTACCCATAAGTTTGCCGCAGCGGCAGGCTTATGCTTCCAATAAAGGACGGCAAAGTTATGGTTCCAGCAAAGGGATGATTGGGAGCAGGCAAGAGAAAGCTATTTATCTCCCGCCGCCCGTTTGGACTACAAACTAGATTGAGGGGATGATTGGGAGCAGGCAAGAGAAAGCTGTTTATAGCCCAAGCTCACGATGCACTTCCTTGAGAGCTAGCCTAACTTTTTTATCTCGGAAGTGTCCTGGCTTAGACACTAGGTTTGAAATAAGAGATTCGTTGGGATATTTACCCTGATTATATAAATCAACAGCAATCCTTCGTACTTCCTCGCAACATTCTTCAATTGCTTTGGCATAGCCATCTTTTTGATAAGCAACGTACTTGGCAGAAATAGCACGGCAGAAATCCGGAAAATGTCTGTAAATTGTTCTTCTGTGACATCCTAGTTGCCTAGCCACTTCCTCCATAGATGAAGGTGTAGACTCACTATCTGCAAGTATCACTTCTAAATATTGTTGAACTCTATCAGCCTCAAATGGCTTACTCTTTGCTCTTAGCCTCGTCTTAGGTGTAGCTGTTAACAAATGATTTGCTGAGCAAAATTTAACAACTTTTTGTGTCAGAAAATCTACAATTGACACCTGTAGAGCATAGCAAATTCTTACGAGTGTTTCGAGGGAAGGTAAATTTTCCCCTTTACACCAAAGCCAAACTGTATTTCTAGGTAAGTGAAGTTGACGAGCAAACGCCGCTATGTTCCCTTGTGTGATTTTATCTACACACATAGATAGAGTTATAGCAATGGTGTTAGAAGGTAGGGGAGAGATAAGGTAGGGAGTGGCGGCAATTAGCTCTCCAACAGCAGAAGTAATCCATATTTTCTGTTTTAATTCGTCTTTTGTTAAAGCGTTGCTATTAGCTGGTTCAGGATCAAGAGTAGACCCTAGCCACTCTCCACATTTTGAGCAAAATCCTGGTCGAGATCGCCAAGCTAGTGGAATATTTTTTTGATGGCAATAAGGACACTGAAAAATCAAGGTTCGTTGGTGATAAGGGCAGACTTTCACAGTATCTATTAACCAGAGCAAAGGTTCATAAACCGCTTGTTTATTTTTATGCCAACCTTGATAACAATCTGGACACCAAGCACGAACAGAGCGAAGCAAATTCCTTGAAGGAAATAGTTCACGCCAAGTTAGTAAAGTCAGAAAGCGCAAGTCATCTCGTAGCGTCATTTTTTGTAGAGCTTGAACTAAATCCATTGCCATCACCCCGCTACCATTGAGTGCGGCGGTATAATTATATATCCTGTGTAAATTTGCACCTCCATACTCTTTATTTATAAGTGGCGCAAGTTCTCTTTCCATCAAAACCCCGCAAGCAACACAATGAACTTCAGCTAGACGAGCAATATAACCAGTTAAGCTTTCCACAAATGGAGTACCCACACCAACTGGTTCTAGCTGATAGAAGCGACTGCGGGATGGTATGCAAACCTTTTTTAAGTTCCAAGATTCGTAAGCTGTTAATCCATTAGCTAACATCTTGTTGCACTCCGATGGGATCTCTTTTAGGTTTGCGTTTGCCAACCTTTCCTGGCGGACGAGTAGTTTTTGGGATTTCTTCGGGTAGCCCCATTGGTTTTGTTCCAAGTCCTAAAAGAGAGCGTAAGTTTTGTACATCTGTTTCTGTTTCGGATAATTGTCGTTCGCCTTCTTGAATTTCTTTAAACATCCTCTGGCACTGGGCAACTGACCAAGCACGTTTTTGTAAGTCCTTGAGTATGACGGTTGTTGCTTCTCTGTCTAGGGCATCTTTAAGAGCGCGTGTTAGCCAATTTTTCAATATGCCAACACATCCTAAAGTCCGTTCATAAAAATATTCCCAATGACTAACTAAATCTGGAGTTTCTGCAAGTGGCATTTGCCCTTGGAAAGTTAATAATACACTTTTGAAAGCTTCTATATCCTCTGGATTGTCAGCACAATAACGGCGGAAATGAATATCGACGCTACGGCGTGAGAGTTGACCACTTAAATTACGAAATGTCAGTAGTTCGTATGTTCCCAATAGGCAGTGCAAGATGCCTGTCATATTTGCTAGAGATTTGAGGCAGTCTAATTGATCTTGTAGCTTGTATCCGCTTGCCATCTTGCTAAAATGTTGTGCTTCATCTACAAAAAATACGTCTGGATGACGGTGGATGAGAGCATTTTCTAAAGCTCTGCGTAGAGCAGGTGCAACTACTTTCGACTCAACATTAATTTTTCCGAAATTATCGCGATAGATGCCACGCACATTGTAATCAAACTTGTGATCGATTAAGGGTTCTTCTAAGGCGATTAAGGCGCGTGTGTAGTAATCTTTCCAGTTGAAGTTTCTCGATTCTGGGGCTACAGCTTCAACACCAACAACAGGAACACGACTGCGATCGCTTTCTAGTTTAGGTAATGCTAGTTCTGTTAATTTCTGCTCAACACGAAGTCGCAAAGTTGTTTTACCAACACCACTAGGACCATAAACAAAGATAAATGAAGCTCCTGCGGGTTCCACAATTGTTCGCATGAGAATTTCATTGACTTCTCTAAGTCGAGGATGCGCTACTGTGTAATTTTCAAAGTACGCAAGCCTTTCTGTAGCAGGTTGTGTCAGAAGTTCAGGGGGGAATCCAGTAGATTCTGTCATAATTAAAACCTCTCGTAAACTACAAGTGTCTCTGGAACAGGTGCTTCATCTTCAGCCACTTGAGTATCAGCATTTTCAAAAGTAACTTGATTAACCTTTGGTTGTTCGTTACGGATTGTTGTCGCTTTTCCGCCCTCAATTACCTTAAAGATTTCCCTGGCTTCTGCATCATAGGAACGCTGTTCTAGTAGAGCTTCTTGTGCCTCTACCGATGCTAAAAATTCTGCTAAATTCTTGGCTGAAACTTTAGATTGTCGTCCATGATTTGAAGAGCGTTTGCGTAATTCAGCACTAGCTAACTTCAGTTCTTTTTCTGAGCGAGCTTGGAGTTCTGCATAATATTGAGAAATACATTGTACCCACTGTCCTCGAACAAAGGCATAAGCGATACCAATATTAAACGGGTCATATCTTATCTGAACAGAGGTATTTTCAATTTGCGGGTCGCGAAAACTATTAGACCAGTAGTAAATTGAGTTAATTTTTACGCCGCGTCCAATTTGAACTTTCGCTTTTCTATCTGAGGTGGTAGGTAGGGTAAGAATCTGAAAGTTTTCATCGTAAGGAATCATGCGGTGAACCCGACTGCCACCAATCACCATACCCGCAGCAAACGCATCCCTCGGACTCTGGAAAAATGCTGGATGTTCGTCTGTATCGTAAACTTCGTAAGCCCAAGCACAAAGATATTCATAAAGTAAACCAAGTGTCCATACAGCTTGATTTTTAGGATTAACTGACTTGGTGACTTGGCGGACGTTACGAGTTATTTGTGTATTACCGAGTAAGTTATGGACAAATTGAGTATTGGAAGTTCCAAATAGGCGTTCGCAAACCGAACCAAAACGAGCTTTGGCTGGAGGTCTGTGCTTTTTTGTACATTCAAAAGTAGCTAGTAGTGTTTCAAAATAAAGGCTGTGAAACTCTGCACCGTTATCTACCACTACAATTTGGGGAAGCCTACCATGACGTTTGACACAAATTCTTACCACCATTAAGCAAGAACGATATGAGGGTGAATCAAACGTTAGGTAAACTGCCAGCAATCGCCGTGAGTAAGCATCTACGAGAAATGTTGCCCAAGGTCTGCCAAGATTGCGACCTGTACGAGAGCAAACTAGCTCTACATCTAACTGAGTATGATCTATATGCCCAATTTCAAAGGGGCGATCGCCATGTCTTGGGGTAGTTTGGGTAAGTTCCCAATAGAATGATTCCTGTTGATAAGCGGCACGGCGACCTTGGCGTTTTTTAGTCTGTTCGTAACCAGTACGGCGTTTTACTTCTTGAGTAAATGTTTTGTAACTCGGAGCAATTACACCAGATTGTTCGCAAGCTCGAACTAAAGCCCCGTAAACCTCCCACATTCTTTTTTGTTTAAGAGTTTCATAGTCTTCTAAGATGAACCTCTCTATAATTGCGAAGGTATCTTCAGGCAGCTTGCGCTGACGATTACCCTTAGCACTGCGATGGGACAAAAGCCCAATATAGCCGCAACCGTATTTTTGAAGTGCAGCTAGATATTTAGCTTTCCAGTGACGAATGGTACGGGCTGGTATCGTTTCGTTTTCTGGGGGATGTCCGTTTAAGTAAGGTTCGATAGTTTTGTAGCGTTCAAGGGCTTCTGCTTGGTCTTCAGGACTAGCTTGATAAAATCGCTGTCAAGATTCTGTGCTAATAGCTGTTTTGTCTGGTATGTCGAGACTGGTGATTTCTCCTTGGCGAACCAGATTCTCAAATTCAGCTTTTTCAAGTTCAAATAACTTATTATTTTCTGTGCGAAGTGTAACCTTTGTTTCTCCAACAAGGATGATATTTAACCCTTTGCTGTCCCAACTAACAGCCGTTCCAGTGACTATATTGATTACAGGAGAGATAGCCGGAAGATTTGCACTTGGCTGTTCAACCATTAATCTATAAGCACTAGCAGTTTGTTCGTCACGGAAGATTAGACATCTTTCTGGTTCAGCAATTGGTGTAGCATTTAAATCAATATAGATTTGTTCTTGAGTAATTAAGATGTAGATATCGTCAGATTTAGCTCCTGTTGACTGATTGAGTAATTCAGCTAAAGTTATTCCTGGTTGAGATGAGACAATTGAAAGCACGGATTGAGCGATCTCTTCTTCCACTACTAGAGATTTTGCTCGATAATAATCTTCTAAAAATTGCAGATTACGTTGCAGATTCCAATTGATTCCCTTATCTGAACGAATGCGGTAATAAAGCCCAAACTGGTTAGCATAGACTTCTCCTGGCGGGCAATGCCATTGATTATCTTCTTGAGAGTAAAAGTAACGATTGGGGCTTTTCTCTGCTAGCTTTTTTAAGTCCTGCTCAGTTTTACACTCTTCCCAACCAGCCGAATTGGTTCGGATAACAAAGAAATCTGGGGTGTGTAAAACACCTAACTTACGTCCGTTACTTGCTTGATAGTCAAGTTTAATTGGTGGTGGTTGATCGTAGAATTCTAGAACATCTTCATCGTGTTCTAACTGATAGATAATTGGCAGTTCAACCCGATGAGACTCAAATTGAATTGTGACTCCCATCTGGCGACTAGGGTAGCGTCCCGAAACATTCTTACTCCCGCCACCAACGCGACGAGATGGCTCAGACAAGCGAACTTTCTCAATAATTTTTTGCCCTCCCTCGGATATTTGAAGGCGAGCAACCCATTGTTCAAATTGCTCTTTCATATAGTTCTTCACTCTGCACTTGATTTTACGAATCTATAAAAATAAGACCATAAAGTTAGGAACTTGCGTGTCTGATGCTATAATACTTAACTTTATAACACTTATAGTGTGCAAAAGCCCACTGATAGTAGATAGATTTAACGGCGATACTGGTTCAGTATTGTTTTGTGACACAGAAACACCCCAGTATTGAATACCGCTTTGGCAAAGCGATTAGGCGGCGAAGGCGAGAGCTAGATTTATCCTAAGAAGAACTGGCTGAAAGGTCAGGGCTTCATCGCAACTACATCTCAGGTATCGAAAACGGAGAGCGTAACCCTTCGTTAAAAAATATTGTTAAGTTGGCGGCAGCTTTGGAGATATCTGTCTCCGATCTCTTTGTTAATTACAGCATTGAGGTTAAGAGTAAATCGGAAACTACCCCCTTCCCTCCAGAAGAATACCGATTGAATAAACCACGAAGACGCAAAGAACACGAAGAAAGAAAAGGATAGGTAATCTTGTCGTGGGAAGGGAGTAATTCCTGAAATTTGGCTATTAAAACTAAAGTACCAGCGTTTAGATTAATTTAAGAGGGATGGCTATTTACTCAGAACATTGGAGTTTAAAACCTCTAGAAATCCCGCAACGGAGTCGGTTATTTTCTCTTGAACCTGTGGCGGTGGGAACTCCCTACACAGAAAGTCTGAGTAGCTATCTCAATCGTTTAGCGCAAGAGCATTGTTTAACCTCTCAGAAGCTGATTATGGGAGAAATTGCTCCACTTATCCTTAAAGATGAGGATAAATCTGAACTATTGGCAAAAAATTTGGGTAGTGGTGAATAGTAATGGTTAAGAGCGAAGGGAGGCGTTGTAATGATGCACAAAATACCAAATCGCACCAATGTGATTACTCAACTTCTTGGAGAACGATAAGGTTTTA